>DATJHZ010000375.1:0-3350 GCA_035493595.1 Cyclobacteriaceae bacterium
AAACAGCGTGCATAATAACTTTTATTTCCTCCGACAGATTAGTAAGCAACTGGAACATCGGTTGAAGGATACTGTTGTTTCTGAATGCTTCACACAAAGCAAAGAGGAATTAGTTATTCGATTCGAAACACATACAACTCCGTTCTTTATAAAAGCAAGCCTGCTGGCGAGCTTCAGTTGCCTTTCTTTTCCGGAGAATTTTCAACGTGCACGAAAAAACAGTGTTGATCTTTTTCCCAATCTCATAGGTCAACGATTAATCTCTGTTCGTCAATTTCAAAATGAAAGAAGTTTTGCTTTATGCTTTACAAATGAGTTGACGCTTTTGTTCAAAATGCATGGCAATCGTTCAAATCTGATTTTGTTTGATTCAAACGGCGATGTTGAATTATTTAAAACCAGTCAGGAAGCTGATACCACTTTAAAACTTGAAGAGCTTGACCGAACTATTGATTGGAGCAAAGAAAGTTTTGTAGCTAATCACGACAAGTTAAAATCCATCTATTTTACGTTTGGAAAAATAGTATGGCGAAAGCTGGAAGAAAATGGCTTTGCAAAACAATCTACTGAAGAGAAGTGGAAAGAAATTCAAGACATCATAAAAACACTAGAGAGTTCAACGTATTATATCACTGAGTTAGATAATACTCCTGTTCTATCGCTACTTCGTTATGGAACTGTTTTAAAAGAACACAATGATCCGTTGCGTGCTGCCTCTGATTTTTATCATACCTTCACTCAGACATTTGCCTTTACACGTGAACGAACAGAAGCATTGTCTTTATTAAAAACCAGATTACAGCAAAGCGAAAATTATCTGGAGAAGACTTTATCCAAACTTACCGAAGTTGAAGATGACAGCAACTACAAAGTATGGGCTGATCTGATCATGGCCAATCTTCATGCTATACCTCCTCGCGCAGAGAAAACTACGTTGGCCAATTTTTACAACAATAATCATCCCGTTGAAATAAAACTCAAACATGAGTATACGCCACAAAAGAACGCCGAGGTGTTTTATAAGAAATCAAAAAATCAGCAGATTGAAATAAACAGGTTACGAAAAGTTTTATCAGACAAAGAAAAAGAAGTAGAAGAAATCAAAAAAAGAATTGCTTCTATTGAGGCAGCTCCTGATTTAAAAACGCTACGCAGTCTTGTTACTTCGTTGGAGATAAATACGGAGAAAGAAAAGCAAAAGGAGATTCTCCCCTATCATGCTTTTGAACATAACGACTACAAAATCTGGGTTGGGAAAAATGCACAGAGCAATGATAAGCTCACAATGAAATATTCATTTAAAGATGATCTGTGGTTACATGCAAAAGATGTGAGCGGCTCGCATGTTTTAATCAAGTACCAGGCAGGTAAGAATTTTCCTAAAGATGTTATTGAAAGAGCAGCTCAACTGGCAGCTTATTTTTCTAAACGTAAAAATGAATCTCTTTGCCCCGTAATTGTTACTCCGAAAAAATTTGTGCGCAAGCGTAAAGGAGATCCTGCTGGTGCAGTGGTTGTAGAACGAGAAGAAGTTATTCTCGTAGAGCCTAAAAAGTAGTTAAGATCAATTGACGCGTTGCAATCCTTTCTCCTGCGCAATCTTCATTAACAAAGCCATTGCCTCTTC
Organism: Cyclobacteriaceae bacterium; assembly: GCA_035493595.1. Classification (GTDB taxonomy): domain Bacteria; phylum Bacteroidota; class Bacteroidia; order Cytophagales; family Cyclobacteriaceae; genus DATCRE01. Next base: position 1,628 of record DATJHZ010000375.1, read on the forward strand.
TCTGTCATTTCGAATTTCTCCTTCAAGGATAGCTTCTTTTATCTGTTCTTTGATGTCACCGATAATTCTGCTAGGAGGCAAATTGAACATCTTAATAATTTCATCTCCGGTAACTGGAGGTTGAAAATTCCGGATGTTATCTTTCGATTCTACTTCGGCCATTTTCTCTTCTACTAAATCAAAGTTTTTCAAGAATCGATTTACCTTCTCGTTATTCTTGGAGGTGATATCAGCCCGACACAATTTCATCAATGCATCAATATCATCGCCTGCATCAAACAACAATCTTCGAATGGCAGAGTCAGTAACTTCCTTTGCAAGCGGTATAGGACGTAAGTGCAACCGCACAAGCTTCTGAACAAATAACATGTGTTCATTCATAGGTAATTTCATACGTCTGAAAATTCCTGGCGTCATACGTGCGCCCTTCTCTTCGTGACCATGAAAGGTAAAGCCATGAACTTTATCGTAGCGCTTAGTGGCAGGCTTGGCTATATCATGTAAAATAGCAGCCCAGCGCAACCATAAATCACTCGACATTTTGGATACATTATCAAGCACCTGAAGGGTATGGAAGAAATTATCCTTATGGGCATTCCCACCAACATATTCAACACCGTGTAATGCCACCAACTCAGGAAAGAAATATTGTAATAGTTTGCTATGAAAAAGCAACTTAAACCCATACGATGGCACAGGACTCAGGATGATCTTGTTCAACTCATCTGTAATCCGCTCCTGCGATACTATACTGAGACGTTCACCCTGACTCATGATCGCATTGAATGTATCGGCCTCAATATCAAAGTTCAATTGTGAAGCAAAACGAATTGCACGCATCATTCGCAATGGATCGTCTGAAAATGTAATGACAGGATCAAGTGGCGTGCGAATGATCTTACGTTTCAAATCTTCAACACCACCAAACGGATCTATGAGCTCTCCGAAATTACTTTTGTTCAGGCGTATGGCCAGCGCATTCATGGTAAAGTCTCTTCGCTTCTGATCGTCGTCAAGTGTACCATCTTCAACAATAGGCTTACGTGATTCACTCCGATATGATTCTTTACGAGCCCCGACAAACTCAAGATCAAAATCTTCATGATGAATCTGAGCTGTTCCGAAATTCTTAAAAATGCTCACCTTATATCGTGGTCCAAGTGCAGCGGCTACTTCGGTTGCTAATTGAATACCACTACCCACACAAACAAAGTCAATATCTTTGGATGGACGTTTCAGGATTAAATCCCTCACAAATCCACCAACCACATAGGTTTCAATCCCTAATTTGTCGGCAACCTCAGCGAGTGTGTGAAATATCTTATGATCAAGTGACGATGCAAAATTCATGAAAGCAAAGGAATTAAAATTCCAACGTCAAATTTAGATGATAATGTTGGGGATTAAAAACACCAAAATAGTGTCTGGCAGATTAGATGTTAAATATGTACTTCCAGAAAATAAGAATACCAATTACAGCGCTGACTGCGGAGACAATAAGTACTGCACCGGCAGCAAAATCTTTGATCTTTCCAGCAAGGGGATTACGTTCCTTTGTGACCAGATTTACCATATTCTCTATAGCTGAATTCATCAGCTCTAAGCCTAATACCAATGCAATAGCTAAGAGAACGACAAACCATTCAGTAATTGTAATTTTATAATATAAGCCTGCCGTTATTACGAGTAAACCCGTAGCAAATTGAATTTTGAAATTGCGTTC
>DATJHZ010000376.1:0-5126 GCA_035493595.1 Cyclobacteriaceae bacterium
CTGCTATAGTCAGATCCATGAGTAAGGCAAACATCAGAAGGACTGGTGCCAGTAAATACCCCAGATTATGTTTTTTTAGAATCAGAATACCTGTAATTAAAAAAGCAGGGAGGATAATAGACAAATCCAGAATATGAACTGGATTTGTTAATAATCCTGTCTCCTTAAGTTCATCGGGTGTTTGAGATATAACAATGCTGGGTAATATTCGTGACAGCCATAACAGAGTAAAAATTGAGGCAATAAAAATAAAGTAAAAAGCAGTGACACGTATTGCAAGTGCGTTTCCCCAAATCAGATCAGTACTTGATTTTACTTTGTAATACATAAAATATGCTATAGCGTAAAAGGATAATCCTAACACGACGCAATAGACTAGAAACATTTTATTAAAGTGAACATCAAAACAATAGATAGCAAAGGTATAAACAAGATAAAGGTGTATGCCAGCCATCATCATTCCAGCATATTTGTTTCTTCTTACGTTCAGAATAATACACAGAATTAAGACAGGCACAACAATTCCAATGTTGATGATGTCCTGACCTATTGACTGGCTTCTCCAATTCAAAGTCTCTGCAGAATAAAAATCAGGCGTTAAAATTCCCGTACCACTTGTAATTAAAATTAACAATACTATGACTGTAGAAAGGATATTGGGTATGGTGAAAGAAGTTGTGTTCATAAGACTACTAGTTTTATTTGATACCTTCTGAATTTCCAAGTATCATCGAAATCATCTTCCGCTTGGGATTGTGATCAGCTATGATATTAAATATTGGGCTCGATGTTGTGTTCCACTAGTAATTCAATGAATGAATAACTACGCGAAAGTATAATTCAAAGAAGATGACTCACCTTATTACAGAATCTGATTAAAATCATATTTTCAGCATGAAGTTATAAACCAGGTGATGTTTGATCTCTTTTTCGTAGATAATTTAAAGCTGAAAAGCAAAAAATGATTGGCTAATTCGTCAACTTCAGTTAATCCGTTTTAAAATGTCATTCATCATTTCAACCTGCACCTTTTGAATTTCAATTAGTTCTTGTTGCTGATGCATAATGAGATGATCAATTTTTTCGTGAAGCATTCGTATCTCGAGCTCTGATTTAAGGTTGATCATATAATCTTTACGGGCTCGATCCCTGTCTTTTTCTTCCTGCCTGTTCTGGCTCATCATAATCACCGGTGCTTGTAACGCGGCAATACAGGATAGAATCAGGTTGAGTAAGATGAACGGGTAGGGATCAAATCCTTTGTTCATCAGAATGAATGTGTTGGCAATTATCCAGAGTAACAAAAATACTCCAAACGAAATAATAAATTTCCAGCTTCCACCGAAGGAGGCAACCTTATCAGCAACCCGTTGCCCAAAGGTAAAAGGCTCTTCAACAGATTCTATCTTATCAACCAGCGTATTTCTATTCTTCAGCGAGTGAAGCACAGTACTTTCGAGTTCAGAAAGTTCACCTGTTTCCTTAATCAGATATTCAGCAAGATATTTTTGTCTGAACATATTAAGCTCACTAATAGAAAGACATCCGTTCTTATTAAACTCTGGATGCTCTTTTTCTATGAGATCGAGTATAGAGGTTCGTATTGATTTAGCAGATACTTTGTCACGGATGGGAAATTCAGCTTTACTTAAATCACTTATAAACGTTTTCATAGCTTTTTACGAGACAATATTGTACGGCAATTTACGGCTAATTTTTTTAGCCTGCATATTTTGTAGTGACAAGCGGTTTCCTGATATAAATCAGTTTTAGAAATAACCTTCATCATACAAGGTCTTTTCATCTTCCTATACTTTTAAATCAGAAAGTAGTAAGTGTTTCACTCAAGTTTAAAAGTGTATGGAATTGGAAAAATTCAGTTACGACAATAAAATTGTCAAAGCCTTTATTATTGCAACAGTAATCTTTGGTCTGGTAGGTATGCTTGTAGGGCTTACTGCGGCCATTCAGTTGGTATATCCAATATTCAATTTCGATTTACAGTATACTTCGTTTGGACGCATTCGTCCTTTGCATACAAATGCCATCATCTTTGCCTTTGTTGGCAATGCTATGTTTGCTGGTGTTTATTATTCTATGCAACGTCTGTTAAAGGCGCGCATGTTTAGTGATACCCTTAGCTGGATTCATTTCTGGGGATGGCAATTAATCATTCTCGCTGCAGCTATTTCACTTCCATTGGGTATGACTACTTCTAAGGAGTATGCCGAACTTGAATGGCCCATCGATATAGCCATCGCTCTTATTTGGGTAGTCTTTGGTTGGAACATGATAGGCACTATCATTAAAAGAAGAGAGCGCCATATGTATGTAGCTATCTGGTTTTACATCGCAACGTTCATTACAGTGGCGGTGTTGCATATTGTCAATTCATTCGAGATGCCGGTGAGCTTTTTCAAAAGTTATTCATGGTATGCCGGTGTTCAAGATGCTTTAGTACAATGGTGGTATGGTCATAATGCTGTAGCATTTTTTCTTACTACGCCATACCTGGGTATGATGTATTACTTTCTTCCTAAAGCTGCCAACCGTCCGGTTTACTCATACAAACTTTCTATTATTCATTTCTGGTCGTTAATCTTTATTTACATATGGGCTGGTCCTCACCACTTATTATATACCTCCTTACCAGACTGGGCTCAATCACTTGGTGTTGTTTTTTCTATCATGCTCATTGCACCATCATGGGGTGGTATGCTAAATGGTTTAATGACACTACGTGGTGCATGGGACAGAGTACGTGAAGATGTGGTTTTGAAATTCATGGTTGTTGCTGTTACAGCATACGGTATGGCAACATTGGAAGGCCCGTTGTTATCTCTTAAAAACGTAAATGCTATTGCTCACTTTACAGATTGGATTGTAGCACACGTGCACGTGGGTGGTCTTGGCTGGAATGGCTTCATGATTTTTGCTATGCTCTACTGGGTTGTACCAAGAATGTGGAATACAACAATATATTCTCCCAAACTTGCTAACCTTCACTTCTGGATAGGCACACTCGGAATTATTTTTTACGCCTTGCCTATGTATGTATCTGGCGTAGTGCAAAGTCTGATGTGGAAAGAATTTAATGCTGAAGGCTTCCTGGTGTATAAAAACTTTTTAGAAACAACTGTACAGATTCTTCCGCTTCATGCTTTGCGTGCTGTTGGCGGTGCATTGTATCTCACAGGTGCAATCATCATGACCTATAATCTTATTAAGACTGCTTATGCAGGAAGCTTCACTGCGAATGAAGAGACAGAAGCCGCACCACTCGCGCCAGTATATGTTGCCTCTAGTGGCGGCTGGCATCATAGAGTATTAGAACATAAACCAATTGCATTGACTGTTCTGGCGCTTGTTGCCATTCTTATTGGTGGAGCAATAGAAATGGTGCCTACATTTTTACTGAAATCTAATGTGCCAACAATATCCAGTGTAAAGCCTTACACGCCACTTGAGGTGCATGGTCGTGACATTTATATCCGTGAGGGCTGTGTGAATTGTCATACGCAAATGGTAAGACCGTTCCGCTCAGAGACTGAGCGCTATGGTGAATATTCAAAAGCAGGTGAATTTGTTTATGACCATCCATTCTTATGGGGATCAAAACGAACAGGCCCTGATCTTCACCGTGTAGGAGGGAAGTACTCTAACAGCTGGCACTATAACCACATGCTGGCACCGGATGCTGTTTCGACAGGTTCCATCATGCCTGCTTATCCCTGGCTCTTTGAACAAGAGATCGATAAGGGCATGACATCTGCCAAGATCTCGGCGTTACGAACCGTTGGAGTGCCATACGAAGAAGGCTACGAATCAACAGCTAATGATGATCTTGATAAGCAAGCTATCGAAATCAGTAATTCACTTAAAGCTGATGGTATTGAAGTAATGCCTCAAGCAGAAATTGTAGCACTGATTGCATACCTGCAAAGACTTGGTAAAGACATTAAAGTAAACCCAACAGCAGCAAATACTAAATAAAATATTAATCTATTATTCTTAATCATTCAGCGTTATGTATAAGGACATTCTGCAAAATATAGATAACATAGCCATCTGGCCTGTTATATCCTTTGTAATATTTTTTCTCTTTTTCTTCTCCCTGCTTTGGTGGGTATTTACCGTCGATAAAAACCTTATCAACAAAATTAAAAACCTTCCGCTGGAAGAAACAGATAGTAAAAATTTATCCAATGCTAAAAATCAAGTTCTATGAAAAAGATATTCATTAGCCTTGCATCAATATTATTATCAGTTGGAGTTTTTGCGCAAGATGTTGCTCCTGCAAAAAAATTCTGGGATGATCCTATAAATGATCCAATGGCGCCTCTTTACGCTGTGTCAACTGTTGTTTTCATTGTGTTGGTGCTGGTTATCGCGGTAGCTATTTATATGTTGCGAATAATAAATCTGTTTACTCATCAGGTAGAAAAAGAAAGAGCAAGTAAAGAAGGTAAAGTTTATATGCCACGGCCGTCACTGTGGAGTAAAATGATTCAAAGCCTGAACGCATCAGTTCCGGTTGCTCATGAACAGGACATTGATCTTGGTCATAACTTTGATGGCATTCGTGAATTGGATAATCACCTGCCACCCTGGTGGAAGTATCTTTTCTATGCCACCATTGCATGGGGTGTTGTTTACCTGGTCATTTATCATGTGTCATATTCAATGCCACTTTCCATTGAAGAATATTCAAATGAGATTACATTGGCAAAAGAACAATCTGATAAATTGAAAGCCTCACAGCCTGCAGCTGTTATTGATGAGAACAAGCTTGTGTATTCTGCTGATGCTGCTATTCTCGAAAAAGGCAAAACAGTCTTTAATAATAATTGCGTAGCATGTCACCGTGCAGACGGAGGTGGCAATACCATTGGACCTAATTTAACGGATGAGTACTGGATTCATGGTGGTGGAATTAAAAATGTTTTCTCTACTATAAAAAATGGTAAAGTAGATAAGGGTATGCCAGAATGGGGGAAGGCAATGAGTGCACAGGATGTAAGAGACGTAGCCTTTTTTGTAATGAGTCTTAAAGGAACAAACCCAGCAAATGGAAAAGCACCTCAGGGAGAATTATACAAGCCAGACGAAAATGTAAAAGTGATGTC
>DATJHZ010000377.1:0-2480 GCA_035493595.1 Cyclobacteriaceae bacterium
TGATATCATCTGTGACCCTAGCCACATTGCTGGTACACGTGAATTGATTTCTTTCATATCGCAAAAAGCACTTGACCTTGATATGGCTGGCTTGATGATTGAAAGTCATATTAACCCTGATGCTGCATGGAGTGATGCCAAACAACAGGTTACGCCAGGTGCGTTAAGCAAAATTATCGATGGCTTGATTGTTCGTACCGTATCTTCTGATAACAAAACATTCAAGGACACGTTAAGCTTGCTTCGTGAGCAGATTGACCTTCTTGATGATGAGATCATGCAAAAGATTTCTGCACGTATGAAGATCTCAGAGAAGATTGGTCAGTACAAGAAAGATAACAACGTTACAATCCTTCAGGTTAACCGTTGGGAAGAGATCGTTCAAACCCGCGTTACATTAGGTAAAGCCATGGGTCTAAGTGAAGAATTCACTGCTGACTTCTTGAAATTAATCCACAATGAATCTATCCAGATTCAGACTAAGGTGATGAATAAGACTGAAGTGAAAGTTTAATACTTCATTTTAACAGTAATAAATAAAAAACCTTTCCGGTAAATCGGAAAGGTTTTTTTTATGGAAGAGAATCTGACAACAGGATCAGAAATAATATTTACCCTTTGCGTCAACATGAACTTTCTTCAATATGTGTGAAGTTTTAAAATCAAGATAGATTGATTGAAGATTTTTCCAGAATGAAATTGTTGATTGATCTTTATCGTATTCCTCTGCAAGTTTTTCAATGGTGCCAGTTTCCATCTTATTCGGAAAAATATAAACAGGAATATTGTTCTGCCCATTATCACGTGCTTCAACAGTCAGAACATAAAGCTCTTCTATAAAATCATCCGTGATAGGAACACAACCAATGGTAACACAATTTCCGTGAATGTAAATATTGCCACCCGGATGTTTCTTGTCACTCAGTATTTTATCAGAAGCATTTGGATAGTTGATGCCCAGCGAAAGATGAAAATTACTTACGGGGTTAAAGTGCTCAATGTGATAAACTCCTTCCGGAACCTGCATGTCTCCTTCTTTTCGTTTCGGTCCTAATGTTCCCGAAGATGAACAGATTGCATAGGTATGGAGTAATTCAAAAGTAGTTTTGCCTTTTTCTTTTATCCAAACTTCAACTAGCTGTTCTTTTTTAAAGATCTGGATGAAGAGATTAAATCCTTTTTCATTCAGATGTTTCTGTTTGAAATAGCCTTTTACCGTAGCCTCTTTGTTATCATAAGCATTCTTAACACGACTATGCTGTAGCTGCTTTTGTTTAAAGGATTCAGACTGAAAAATTAACAAGCTCACCAGTATAAAATATTTCACATTAAAAATATTTAAGTGCTATTTACTCTTGGCCAGTATCACTGCCTGTGGCGGACTGGCAAACTCAATGCCTTTACTCTGAAAGTATTCTACCAGCTGATAATTAAATTGCTGTTGTGCTTCAGCATAAACATTATACTCAGGGCTATCAACAAAATAGACAACCTCAAATGCAAAACCTGCGTCAGTAAAAAAGAGAAAGTGTGTACGCTCAAATGTAATCGTAGAAATGCTGTTGATTATATTTTTTATAACACCTGAAATTTCTTTTATGTGCTCAGCTTTTGTCTGGCTCGTCACTGTAATGTTGAAAGAAATTCTGCGTCGGTTCATGCGCTTAAAATTATGAACGCGCGACTTTGTCAAATCACTATTCGATAATATCAATTGCTCTCCACCTAAACTTTTTAATCGTGTAGTTTTAATGCCGATGTGTTCAACGGTTCCCTTCTTGTTATCAAATTCAATATAATCACCAATCTCAAACGGACGATCGAAGAATATAACGAAGTAATTGAAAAGATCTCCCAATATATTCTGAGCTGCCAGAGCAATAGCAATACCACCAATACCAAGACCTGTGATAACAGCTGTAACATCGTAACCAAGATTATCAAATAGAAAGACACCACCCAACGACCATATTAAAAAATTAAAAACAGCTGTAACACCTTTTAACTGTTTTACTTTTTCTTCGCCATGCTCTTGTTTGCGCACATGAGATTCAAGCAACAAACGCAGAACAGAAGTAATGAGCCTGATGACATAAAAAGCAATAACAACAGCTGTGGCTGCCTTTAATATTTTATCGCCCTTCTCAGAGAACGTTAGGTAATTAAGTCCAGAATAGACAATGAGATAATTAAGTAACGGCAAGCCAAAGCGCTCAATACCATTAACCAGAAAATCATCAATACTGGTTTCTGTTTTCCCAGCCCATCGTTTTAATCTATTAAGGGCTTTCCTTCTAAAAATGCGAATCAACGCTATTCCAATAAGAATAACCCCAAAAGCAATGAGGTAATCCTGAATAGAATTGTTGAGATAAACCCTTTGCAACACGTCTTCCATAAACATTCAACTATCAAATATGAGGCAAAATTAATCGGATAGGCTTAGGATAAAAATTGCGGTTCCTAAAATCAAAAAACCC
>DATJHZ010000378.1:0-4861 GCA_035493595.1 Cyclobacteriaceae bacterium
TTCTCAATGTGAAGTCGGATTCGTTGTTGTCCTTTGGAAAGAACTACATCATTAAAAGTAGCTGTTCCCCACGTTTGATATCCGCCCGTTGCTGCCAATGAAAGTGCTTGTGTAACATCGCCTTCGTTAACAGAAAGTTTAAGTTTAGATCCGGCATTAAGTGCAGCATAACGAACCTCTATTTTATATGCTGCCGATGAATCTACATTCAGTGTATACTGCATCCACTCTCCAGTTTCTGTCCAGCCCACATCATAGCCGTTAGATCTGGCATCAGTGTCTTGTGTAGCTTCAATATCAACACCGTCATTACGATAAGCCCATCCATTATTCCAAGCAGTATAAACCTGAGTACTCACCTGGTAGTTGGCAATGTCTTTATCCTGATAAGCATAGCCATTGCTTCCCAAATCAAAATCAGATATTTGTACTACGCCAGGAACCTTTACCTGATTATATGGAATGGTTGATGTCTTGTTGATCTGTCTGAACATAGCATCGATCACATCTTTATGATATGTGCAATTCTGAATTTTAAGATCTTCTGTTAATTGCATCAATGCATTCGTAGCAAAACTCTGCGATGGTTTTGGTTTAGTTCCTGTATTGTCGCCCCAATATGCCAGCAACGTTGCATAGTCTGCATTCTTTTTAATAGTTAACGGACCAACCACAGAACTGACTTTCTTCAATGGCCACCACGACCATCCTATGTTATTATTCTCTGATAACTCAATAGCATCTTTAAACCATTGATTAGAATTCTCACCAGCTTCACCTAACCAGAGTGGTACGTTATTAGCATTACTGATATTTATATATCCTTGAATGGTGCCCACATCATTGTTAGACCAGTACTTGTGAAAACTCACTACAAGGTTATTATCAAATACAGAAAAGCCTGCATGATTATTGGCCCAGCAATTTCCTTCAACAAAGATGATGTGCTTCTGATCGATAGCACGAATAGCTGTGGCGATACTCTTATATAAATCCCACAAAGGTTTATTAGATGCAGCTGTCTCTGAACAACCATTTGCATTTGCACCTGCTGTAAAATTCCAGTTGGGTTCATTGATAAGATCGTAACCTCCTACCCAAGGCTCGTTGACATAACGTTGTGCTAGTTTCTTCCAGAGCTCAATAGTTTTATTTTTATTGAGATCGCTCTCCCAAAGTGATGGCTTGGATGAATCATAATCAGAAATAGCTGCATCATGACCTTGTCCTCCAGGAACAGCATGCAAGTCGAGTATAACATATATGTGATTAGCCGAGCACCACTTGACAAGACTATCTGTTAAAGCAAAACCTTTTGTAAGCCAGGTGTTAGCGCCTTGCACAGGTTCATCTTGTATTGGAAGTGTGAATAAATTATAGTGCATGGGTAATCGGACAGAGTTGAAACCCCACGATGCCAGTGAATCAATATCCTTTCTGGTGCAATTATTGGTGAGCCATGCTTCGTAAAATGCATCCGTATTGGTAGAGCCTATCAGACTTTCAATCTTAGCTTTAATTTCATGTTGCGGACTAGCAAAACTACTGGTCTCCAACATGTAGCCTTCCTGAATCATCCATCCACCGAGACCCATTCCTCGTAAAATCACTTCTTTATTGGAGTCATCTATAATTTTTTTACCACTTGCTTTCAGGTATTGGCCTTGTGCTGAAATGACGAAAGCTGAGCCAAGAGTGACCGCAAAGAGTAATTTTTTAAACCTGTTTCTAATCATTTTACTGGTTTTTAATTGATCATTTATGAAGTGGCGAAAGCACACTAATTGTCGTTTAGTCAAGCTTTTTCTTTATTTCGCTCCATTAATCCTCACAATAGAAGGAGAAATGAGCTTAACTAAACAATATCGATTAGGTATAGCCTCTTCTCTTTTTATAATATTGCACCCTCAGCGCAATCGAATTCAATAATATTTCATAATTAGAATTATATTAAATTATTGATTACACTTAAACTACTACAAGCAAATTTTGGGAATACTTCTACAGTACTTCATGATTAGAAAGAGATTTGAAAATCAGGCACTTATATCATTATTGGCCGAACTGGCTCCGGCGACATTAAATGCTGTAATGCAATGCAAAACAGCAGTATTACTGTTGCTCATCTGCATTAGTGAGATGGGCTACTCACAAGGCTCACAATCGGGTAAAGATGGGGAGGCGATTATTAATGGTTCGCCACGCATCATTCACTATACACGCAAAGAATTTAATGGCGATCCTCAGTTCTGGACGATGTGTCAGGATAAAGAGGGCGTTCTATATTTCGGCAACAACGATGGGGCACTTATTTTTGATGGTGAACAGTGGCAGAAGATTGCGCTGCCTAACAATTCATCAATCCGCTGTTTGAGAACAAGTTCCGATGGCGTCATTTACGCTGGCGGATTTAATGAGATAGGCTGCATTAAGAAGGATGCTTTCGGCAAATACTATTATGAGTCGTTTCTCAACCTGCTTCGCGCTGAAGACAGAAATCTTGAAAACGTATGGCAGATTCATGAAGTGCAGGGTTTCATTGTTTATCGCAGTGCCAAAGTTCTTATTGCCATTGCCAACAACAAAGCTCTTACCATTCCAACATCGGGTAACTATACACACTCTACTGTAATCAATAAAAAACTTTATGTGCAGGATGGAAATGAATTGAAGATACTGGATCTCCATTCACTGGAATTTAAAAGTCAGTTTTTAATTTCAGACCTGCACGATGAAGAGCTGGCTTCACTACTGCCTGGATTCGATACAACCAACATCTTTATTTTTACCAAGCAGGGTGCAGCGTATTTAATGGATACAAAAACACATGCGTTAAAATTCTGGCAACGATTAATCCCAAGCAACTCAAAGAACCTGATCACGTGTGCGCTAAAATCATCAAGCAATCAATACTACTTAGGCACACTCAGCACGGAAATAATATCCTTTACACAAAGCGACAACACCATAACGCAAACAAATTATTCTCTTCAGGATAACACCGTGTTAAATCTTTTTGAAACACGTGAAGGAAATATCTGGGCACTACTCAACAATGGTATTGATTGTATTGACATCTCATCGCCTGTTTCTATTGTGCTGGAGAACGCTGCCATCTTCGATGCTATTCCCTATGAAAACAATCTGTATGTTGCGACTAATCAAGGTGTGTTCGTTGCCTTCGATAGCAAACAAAGCCCATTACGATTTGAAAAAATTGATGGCCTTGAAGGACAAGCGTGGTCGTTGCAACAATATAACGGCAAAATACTATGCAGTCATGACAGAGGATTGTTTGTGTTGAATAAGAAAGCCATTACAAAAATACCCGTCATCAAAGGTGTTTGGAAAGTGATACCCATACAGGGAAGACCAAATGAATATCTGGGCTGCACGTACGATGGCATCTATCATATTGAATATTCAACAGCAAAAGGATATACATTAACAAATAAGATTGATGGCTTTACCGAATCAAGCCGCGATATTTTACAGACAGACGAACCGGGAGTATTCTGGGTGTGCCATGGATACAAAGGTGTATTCAGAATTAAAATAAATGAAACGTATGAACGTGTTGTTGGTGTAGAGCACTTTAAAAATCAGAATGGATTGCCTTCTCCTTTCAATATCAATATTTTTTCATGGAAAGGTCAACCTGTTTTCACTACCAACGGCGGAGTGTATCAATACAACAAAGGCAATAATCAGTTTGAGCCACACCCTGCGCTCATGAACATCTTCGGAGCAACCAACGTACGAAAACTTTTCCAGGACCACGAGAAGACCTGGTTTTCGCACGATGATGAGGTTGGCTATTTCATAACAAACGAGGCTAATCCTAAACAGCAAAAAGATCTTTTCCTTCAACTTAAAGGAACGCTGAACCGAAGCTTTGAATGCATCGTACCGCTTAGTGAAAAACAAGTTCTTATTGGTACTAACACGGGATTGTATGCCTTTGATTTAATAAAGACTATTGCGTCAGCTCCCATAAAAACACAGATCACAAGATTCAGTCATAAAGAAGAAAGTGAAGAAGTGCTAAGCAAGCTGATTCAAAAAGACGATGAACAATTAAGTTCAAATACGAACAGCATTCAATTTAATTTCTCTGCACCAGCGTTTCAGGACAAGCAGAACATGCAGTACAGTTATTACCTGGAAGGTCTTGATGCAACATGGTCTGAGTGGGCCGAAGCTTCCAGTAAAGAGTATAGTCATTTAGCACGCGGTCATTATGTTTTTCATATTAAGGCAAGAAGCCTGTTAGGTGAAAAAGCAATGGAAGCAAAATACCCTTTTGAAATTTTACCAGTGTGGTATCAAACTAACCTGGCTTACATCATTTACATTCTTATTTCGTTGATCGGCATTCGCACCACTATACTTCTTGTGAAGAGAAAAATTCATAAAGAAAAAACAAAGACTATTAATGAGGAAAAAGAGAAACGAAAAGTATTAGAGCTTGAACTTCAACATATCAAGCTTGAACGCGAGAAAGAAGAGATTAAAAAAGATAAAGATCTTCTGGAAGAAGATGTTATTCACAAAAGCAAAGAGCTGGCAAACTACACCATGCTGCTGGTAAAGAAGCGTGAATTACTAGCTGAGATTCATGACGAGATCAAAGAGCTTAGAGACCTTGTGAAGAATGATGTGTCGCGTCAAAAAATGCGCGATCTTATTAAGAAGATCAATTTTAATTTAGAAAGCGAAGAGCATCTTCAAATATTCGAAGCCAACTTTGAACGTGTACACAATGAATTCTTTACACAGCTAAAAACCAATTTCCCTGACCTCACACAAAAGGAACTTCGTCTTTGTGCATTCGTGCGAATGAATCTGGCCAATAAAGAAA
>DATJHZ010000379.1:0-21878 GCA_035493595.1 Cyclobacteriaceae bacterium
TAAGGACGAGCAGAAAAAGAAAGATGATAAAAAACAGTCTGAAGTAGCTTCTAAACTACAGGAAATGAAAATCAGTCCTGATAAGGCCAAGATGATTCTCGAAGCCATGAAAAATCAGGAAGTACAATACCTGCAACAAAATAAGCGCAAGGCAAGCAAGCCCAAGGATAGAGGCAAGCCTGACTGGTAACGTTTTACGTTGCTAGTGACCTGCTTTCTTTCCTTTTGTATAAATTAATTAGCCAGAAAATCTGCCATCACTCGTAACGAGCTAATTCCAAAACTTAGGCATTTTATCGCCATTCAAGATTTAAATGGCCTATCACGCCAATCAATCAACTATTAATCTTGAATTGAAGCATCGTAAGAGCAAAAATCATTGATCGGGTTCAATAAATTAACTTTTTGAAAATATTAGTGATCGTGTTTTTACAAAAAATTACACTTTAAATTGTAAGTTACCTTCAGATCAGATAGTACTATTGAAATGCGTGTAGTGATAAAACCTTTTCTAGCTATTAAATCACTTGAAAGTATACTGATACTTCTTTCGCTACTTCTGTTCGCAAGTCACATTAAAGCGCAATCTCCTCCTATAGTTTTCAGAAATTTCACGGTAAACGAAGGGCTTTCCCATAACTTCGTTCGAGGCTTTTTACAAGATTCGAGGGGCTTCATGTGGATTGCTACTATTGACGGGCTTAACAAGTTTGACGGTTATACATTCAAAACTTATAAGACAAAGCGTAATGACACCACAAGTCTCTCCAGTAATAACATTGCTAATGCTCTGGCAGAAGATACCAATGGAAATATCTGGATAGGTACGTGGGGTGGCGGCATTTGTATCTACAATAGAAAGTTGGATACATTCAAACGGGTCGGCCAGGAGTTCCCATCAAAATTCATTTATTCATTATACAAGGACTCAAAAAATCGCATCTGGATAGGTACATCTGATGGCGGACTTATCCTGGCTGATCCCAATAAGCTTACGTTTATTCAATTCGCGCATGATCCGGCCAATCCTTCCAGCTTGAGTCATAACGGCGTCCAGTCAATTACTGAAGATGATAAGGGGAATTTATGGATCGGAACACTTGGAGGAGGCCTTAATCAGTTCAATCCTGATACCAGGCAATTTATTCACTACCCGCACATCGAAGCTGATCATGAGAGTCCTGCTAATGATGTCGTAACGAGTGTGTTTTACGACAGCAAGAAAAGACTGTGGATCTCAACTTCGAATAACACACTGAGCGTGATGAAAAATCAGCCAGGTAAATTTAGTCACTTTACGCACCAGCCAAACGATCCTAAAAGTATAGGCGATTATCATATTATTAGCATAGCAGAAAATAATAATAAGATATGGGTTGGAACTGATTTTGGCTTGATGTTATATAATGAAGAAGAAAATAATTTTCATCATTATCACTCCAAACCTTTTGATCGCAAAAGTATTTCTTCCAGTCAGATAAAATCAGTCTACAGTGACAAGCAAGGACGTTTATGGATAGGAAGCTACAACGGAGGTATAAGTCTTTTCGACAAAAGCTATGAAAAGGTGTTACACTATTACACTTACTTAGGCGAAAATTCTCTCTCGTTCAACGATGTCAGTGCTTTCGAGCAAAATGATGACGGAAGCCTGCTGATAGGAACTGATGGTGGAGGTCTAAATACTTTTGATAGAAAAACGGGCAGGTTTGTTCATTACAAGTATGACCTCAACAATCCTCATGGCATTGGTGGCAATTTTATCAAATCCATACTCAAAGACAAAACTGGTAGGATCTGGATCGGCTTGTGGGCAAGTGGTCTCAATATCTTCGACAGAAAAAAGCAAATCTTCATTCCTTTTAATGATAGTAAAACGCGGATTGATGGTACCCTCGCTACTGCTAACGTCACGTGCCTTACACAAGATCAGGATGGTTTCATTTGGGCAGGCACGTGGGGCGATGGAGTATATAGAATTGATCCAACCAAACCTTCCTTTGAGAATTTTGTATTCAATGAGAATGACCTCAATAGCCTTTCGAATATTTATTCATGGGCTATCTACACTGATAGCAAAAATAATATCTGGGTAGGCAGCAGCAACGGAGTTTTAGATTTGTACAACAGAGATAACAAGACATTTACACATTTCAGCACTACACCACAGGGAGAAAATAGCGCGGGAATATTGGTGATATCGGAAGATAGTAAAGGACGAATATGGGCAGGATTAGAAGGCGGTGGCTTGAAATTACTGGATAAGAAAACGGGAACTTTTAAAACCTACAACATTACATCAGGTTTGCCCAGTGATTATGTGACTTCTATAGAAGAAGATCATAACGGATATTTATGGATAGGAACTAATAACGGCATAGCACGTTTTGATCCCGAAACTGGTAAAGTAAAAAACTACGGTCTCAATTATGGGTTCCAAAGTCTGCAGTTTAACAGACAGGCATCCATACAACTCAAGTCGGGAGAGATGTTGTTTGGAGGTGTTAATGGTTTTAACATTTTTCATCCGGACAGTCTTAATGAAATCCGGAGAGATTTTCCAATCGCCTTCACAGACTTTCAGATATTTAATAAACCTGTACCTATAGGAAAAGAAGGATCTCCTTTAGTGAAAGATATTAATGAAACTTCAGAGATTACTCTTCCCTCCTACAGTTCTGTTTTTAGCCTGGAGTATGCAGCATTAAATTTCACGGACCAAAAAAACACCCAGTATAAATACAGATTACAGGGATTTTTGGATGAAGTCTGGCAAGAGGTAGGAACGGAACGCAAAGTTACCTATACAAACCTTGAGCCCGGCACTTACACCTTCATGGTAAAAGCTTCTGATAAAGATGGACAGTGGAATGAAAAAGGTGCATCGCTCGTCATTCATGTCCTGCCTCCACTGTGGAAAACCTGGTGGTTCCGAACGGTATTTGGTGTTTTAATTGTGGGACTGGCAATAGGATATTACAGACTAAGAGTTAACAGCATTAAACAGCAAAACAAGAAATTAGAAAGCCTTGTAGCAAAGAGAACAGAAGAACTCGTTCTTCGTGATGAGGAAATTCAAGCACAAAATAATCATCTGTATAATCAACGGGAAGAATTAGAATTTCAAAACAATGAACTTAAAATTGCCCGCCAAATTATTGAGAAACATAATGATGAAATCAGATTGCGTAATGAGACACTGGAAGAAGAAGTAAAGGAGCGAACAAAAGATTTGGTAGAATACAATCAACTGCTCGAACAATTTGCTTTTATCTCAGCTCATAATCTCAGAGCTCCGGTTGCACGTATTTTAGGTTTAGGAAATATTTTAGAACTGGCTAAAGACGAGCCCGAAGAGGAAAGCAATATTGTAAGTAAATTAGTTTTTGTAACACGCGAACTGGATACTGTTGTAAAAGATCTGAATACTATTTTGGTTTTACGGAAGGATAACATTTCTGTTATTACAGAAGTGAATTTAGAAGAAGAACTGAAATTGATAAAAGTAAATTTAGAGAAAGAGATCCTTGAAACTGATGCAAAAATCTGGGATGATTTTTCGAGAGTAAACTACATTCATACCATAAAGCCTTATTTGTATAGTATCCTGATCAACCTGATCAGTAACGCCATTAAGTATCGTCATCCGGAAAGGTGTCCTGTAATTCAAATTAAATCAGAGATAATCGAAAATTATATTTGTTTAACAGTTCATGATAATGGATTGGGTATAAATTTAGATTTGCATAAAGAGAAATTATTTACCTTATATGGTCGTTTTCATAATCATGTAGAAGGTAAAGGCATGGGGCTATATCTTGTAAAAACTCAGGTAGTAGCATTAGGAGGAAAAATAGAAGTAGAAAGTGAAGTTAATTATGGTACAATCTTTAAGATTTTTTTCAAAAGATTGGTCGTATAATCTCTGTATTTCTACTCTTTTATTACTCTATATTTGCTGATAACTGCTTACCAATGACCATAGTCTATCGACCGTGGACCATTGACCGATTTATTAACTGATAATTATTAACCGATAAATAAAATACCATGAAAGAAGTCTATATCATTTCGGCCGTGCGCACACCTATTGGAAGTTTCGGCGGTAGTCTGGCATCCGTTTCTGCTACCGCATTGGGCGGCATTGCTGTAAAAGGTGCATTGGAAAAAGCTGGCATCGATGGTAAACTTGTTCAGGAAATTTTCATTGGCAATGTTGTCTCTGCCGGACTTGGTCAGGCCCCCGCAACCCAAGTAGCTGCAGCCGCTGGACTTGGCTTTAACATCCCTTGTACTATTATCAATAAAGTTTGCGCATCAGGAATGAAAGCTGTTATGACAGGCGCACAATCTATTATGCTGGGACAAAATGATGTTGTTGTTGCCGGAGGTATGGAAAGCATGAGCAACATCCCCTACTACCTCATGAAAGCTCGCACAGGCTATAAATTTGGTAATGGTGAACTTATCGATGGACTTCAGTTTGATGGTCTCACGGATGTTTATAATCATTGCGCCATGGGTGTTTGTGCCGATAACACAGCAAAAGAAATGAACATCTCCAGGCAAGATCAGGATCAGTATGCCATCAACTCATACAAGCGCTCTGCTGCCGCATGGACAGCCGATAAATTCAAGGATGAAATCGTTTCAGTTGAAATACTCGATCGAAAAGGAAACAAAACTGTCTTCGCAGAAGATGAAGAATATAAAAATGTAAACTTCGATAAAATAACAGGACTCAAACCCGTCTTCACCAAAGAAGGTACAGTAACCGCTGCTAATGCTTCCACACTTAATGACGGAGCCTCTGCCCTGGTATTGATGAGCAAAGAAAAAGCTGATGCGCTAGGATTAAAACCCATTGCTAAAATAAGAGGCTTTGCTGATGCAGCACAAGACCCCATGTGGTTTACAACAACACCTTCCATCGCCATACCACTTGCACTAAAGAATGCTGGCGTAAATCAAAAAGAGATTGGATACTACGAAATTAACGAAGCCTTCTCGGCTGTAGCGATTGCTAACAACGTGAAGTTAGGTTTAGATCCTGAGCGTGTAAATGTTAATGGAGGAGCTGTTGCTCTAGGGCATCCGTTGGGTTCTTCCGGTTCACGAATTGTAACAACGTTAATCAACGTGCTGAATCAAAACAAAGCTAGCCTTGGTGTTGCTGGCATTTGCAACGGTGGCGGTGGTGCATCAGCTATCGTTATTGAGAAGCTATAACTAATTTTAAATCATAAAAGACAGTGAAGGAGCCTTGAGCTCCTTTTTTTATTTTAAAAACACACAACACATATTCGCATCAAAATCTACTAATTAACATAACCTTAATCATTCCATTGAAGTAAAGCAATAAGTCTCAACGTTATTTGTATTGCCATCAAACTAACATTATGCGCAATTACTTCTTAGGCTTAAAAATCCGTATTAAGCTATTGGCTGCGTTCGGATCAATCTTACTGCTTTCCATTTTGCTAATTGCCCTCTCCATCACATCGATAGACAGAATTATTCGCTACAAAAAAACGGATGAACAGGTTGATGCTCTTAAACTTCGCTTAGAGACATTAGACCTTGCTTCGCGTGAGTTTATGTATGAAGGATATAAATCAAAGTCATTCCTTGAAGAACAGAAAACCACTTCCATTGAAAATTTTAATACGGCATACACCGAGGTCAAAGATATTATCGCCCATGTAAAACAAAATGAATTTGCCCCTGCTGAAAGCGTGTACACTACCACACAACTATCTGTTAACATCGACAGCCTTCAAAAAGATTTTCGCTCTCTCGTAGAGTTATTGAAAAAACGTGGATTTAAAGATTATGGTCTGGAAGGTTCACTTCGCACGGCAATTCATAAAGTTGAAAACTCAGGCTTTGATTTTGATAAGGTAACGATGCTGATGCTGCGTCGTCATGAGAAAGATTTTTTTCTTCGTAAGGATCTTAAATACCAGGATGAGTTTAACAAACGATTTGAATCTTTCAGACAACAACTTGAAGCAACTTCAAATTCTGAACTCATTTCATTTGTTGACAACTACAGAAAAGAATTCAATGCCGTTGTAGACATTGAGAAGAAAATAGGCCTGACAGAAACAGAAGGTTTACGCGGTCGCATCAAACATCATTTTATAAAAATCCATCCGCAGATTGAAGAAATTCGAGTTTCGATGAAGGATAAGAACGAAACACAAATAAGTAATACGAAGCTGGTTTTATGGATTATCTTTTTCATTCAGATCATAACCGGTATTGTGATGGCACTCGTATATGCCGGATTGCTCACCAAATCAATTAAAGAGATTAGAGGTGGTATGCAAAAGCTAGCTAACGGTATCTTTCCGGAAAAATTCCTGATTCGAAGTAACGAAGAAATTGGTCAGACAAAGCTGGCCTTCAATCAATTTATCGATCGATTAGAAACAGCTACAGACTTTGCTGAGAATCTTGGGTCAGGTAATTTATCAGTGCAATACAATGAGCAATATTCAAATGATGTACTTGCCAAGTCTCTCGTAAATGCGCAAGACAAACTTAGAAATGCAGAAGAACGTCAACGAAAAATAAACTGGATAAACGAAGGCGCCGCACAGTTTAATGACATCCTAAAAAATGATACCGAAGAAATAGAATCCATGGGCGATAGCATTGTAAAGCTTCTCGTAAATTATATCGGTGGCAACCAGGGAGTTTTGTATGTACTTCATGGTCCTAAACATGATAATTACCTGAAGCGCATTGCAACCTATGCCTATGAGAAGAAAAAATTTATTGATGATAGAATTGAAATCGGCACTGGTCTGATTGGTCAATGCTTTTTAGAAGCTGAAACAATTTACCTGAAAGACATACCAAAAGATTTTGTAAAGATTACTTCAGGTCTCGGGGCAGCAACACCACGCAATGTTATTATCGTTCCGTTAAAAATAAGAAACCTGGTTATGGGTGTTCTTGAGCTGGCATCCTTTGAAGTGATGGAAACTTATCAGATTGAATTCGTTGAACGCATGGCAGGTCATATCGCCACCATACTTTCTAATAAACAAACTGCGACAGAGACAAAACATCTGCTTGAAGAATCTCAGCAACGTGCCCATACACTCACCCAACAGGAAGAAGAAATGCGTCAGAATGCCGAAGAGCTTCAAGCCACGCAAGACGAGATGGAACGTCAGCGCCATGAACTTCAGCAAGAGATTAAACAGTTGAAGCATCAATTGGCAAAGGCGTTGGAGGAAAAGCATATTACGATGAAAGAGGCTTTATTGAATTAGCCCATTTTACAAGTTGTATTTTTAATAGGCACACACATATTTACTTTCACATCCTTATCCTCGAAGGACACTCCATCCACTTCAAAGGTTTTGTATATTCTGAATACATCATCATTCTTCTACAGATTATATATCTGCTATTCCAATAGTTTAGTGACGACCATATATGTTATGCTGTGTATAGTGTAAGCGAAATGTATTATCTTTCAAATACGTTCAAATTCCGGCAACATTATATGCACCAACGATTTAACGGCTTAAACAAGAACTTGTACGTTGATAATGACAAATGAAAATAGCAATGAAACACTTTATTTTATTGATTAACCACATCCTCTCTCTTTTGTTATTCATTTCCATCCATGCACATGGCCAGATCGACGAGGTCTACCCTGTTGACCCTGCCTCTGTTGAACAGCCCAATATTCCTAAAGGTGAAGTACTGAAGTTTACTTTTAGCAATTCAAAAATTTACCCCGGCACCAGCAGGGAAGTCAGTGTATATATTCCAAGACAATACGTAGCCGATAAACCGGCGTGCGTTTATGTAAATCAGGATGGAATTCAATGGAATGCTCCGGTAGTGTTCGACAACCTGATTGCAAGCAAGCAGATGCCTGTTACTGTTGGTGTCTTTGTAACTCCCGGCGTGGTCAAAGCAAAAGACGCAACCACAGCTCTTGAAAGATTTAACAGAAGTTTTGAATATGATGGTATGGGCGACAACTACGCCAGGTTCATACTGGAAGAAATTCTCCCGGAAGTCGAAAAGCATCAAACTGCCGATGGTCGTGCCATACGACTTTCACAGAGCGGTAATGACAGAGCTATTGGTGGATCAAGTAGTGGCGCAGTGTGTGCTTTCACAGCAGCATGGGAAAGACCAGACGCTTTCTCACGAGTCTTCTCGTCCATCGGTACGTATGTTGGTTTAAGAGGGGCTGATGAGTATCCAACACTGATAAGAAAGTATGAACCGAAACCGCTAAGAATCTTTTTACAAGATGGAAGTAATGACTTGAATATTTATGCCGGTGATTGGTGGAAAGCCAATGAACTGATGGAGCGCGCGCTTGTCTTTAGCGGCTACGAGATTACCCACGTATGGGGCGAGGGCCAACACAACGGCAAGCATGGTACAGCAATCTTTCCTCAGGCAATGCGCTGGCTCTGGAAAGATTGGCCGACACCCATAAAGAAAGGCACCAGCAGTAACCCATTTCTAAATGACATATTGATTCCGGGGGAAGAGTGGCAATTGGTGGGCAAGGACTACAAATTCACAGAGGGTACGGCTGCCAACAAAGAGGGAGAAGTGTTCTATCAGGATATACCTACGTCAAAAACATATAAGGTGACCGTTGATGGTAAACTTACTGAACTGAATGTGAATGCCAGGAATGCAAGTGGTACTGCGTTCGGTTCTGATGGAAAGCGCTACACCGTCGCGGGAGGTACTAAACAGATTTTGCGTTATGACGGAGATGGAAAGGAAACCGTCGTTATGGATAGCATATCGGGAAATGATATTGTTGTAGCAGCAAATGGAAATATTTACGTTACCTCTCCTGATGGCATACAAAAACCAAGTAAACTTTATCTCATACGACCTGATGGGCAGAAATCAGTGATTGACGAAGGATTAAAATTTGCAAATGGACTGACATTGTCGCCTGATCAAACGCAGCTTTATGTTACAGAGTCTGCAACACATTGGGTGTGGGTGTACCAGGTACAGCCAGACGGAACACTTTCACAAAAGCAGCGCTATGGCGATCTCCATGTTGCATCGAATGACGACAATGCGTGGAGTGATGGTCTGAAATGCGATGTGGCGGGAAGGATTTATGTCACCAGTAGAATGGGAATCCAGGTATTAGATCAGATAGGAAGAGTAAACGCAATCATTCCAATACCAGCCGGAATGTCATCCAATATTTGTTTTGGAGGAAAGAATTTTGATGCTATGTATGTATCGGCCGGAAGCAACGTTTACAGACGCAAGGTTAAAGTTCGGGGTGCCAATACCTTTGAGAAACCTTTGAAACCTGCTCCACCTAAATTATAGCATTTGATCTTATATCCGAGTTGAATGTAGAACAATCTGAGCAGCATAGACATAGTTCCGAACGTTGGCCGCCATACTCTTGAGGACAGATGCGGCAACAGACTACTCACGTTGATATTGTCTATTAACTATTCTGCTAGTTATTCATTCCGCAACGAGTTAGCCGGATTAGACTGCGCAGCTCTCAACGCTTGTGTGCTTACAATCAACAGCGCGAACGTGAGCGCAATAGCTCCTGTCAGCGGAAAGATCCACCATGCTACTGATGTGCGGATGGTATAACGTTCAAGGTATTGCGTCATCAACCACCATGAAAGAGGCGCCGATAATGCGAAGGCCACGATAACCATGATTGAGAACTCTTTCGAGATAAGATTTACAAGACTCAGCACCGAAGCACCAAGAACTTTGCGAATGCCAATCTCTTTTGTACGTTGCTGTGCTGTGAATGATGCAAGTCCGAACAGACCGAGACCAGTAATGATTACAGCTAGTACTGCGAACAAACTCGCGAGCTTGCTGGTGAGGTTAATGGTTGTAAATTTTTTCTGAAACTCAACGTCAACAAACGTGTATTCAAAAGGGTATGCAGGTCCGTATTTCTTAAAAACGCTTTCAATAGTTTTGATTGAAGCAGGCAGATCGTTAGTCTTCTTCAATCGTATTGTAATAGAGCCCCACCAGTCGTCGAGAACAGCGAACATAGGTTTCACTTCTTCGTAAGGCGAACCCATGAGAACATTGTCGCATACACCAATGAGCTTGCGTTTCTTTCCCCAAAGGTCAAGCTCAGTACCGATCGGATCTTTCAGCCCCATGGTTTTGATCGCTGCTTTATTGACAACGATCGCCATGGAGTCAGACTTGAAGTCTTCAGAAAAATCGCGGCCCTCGATCATTTTCACGCCCATGGTTTTAGCCCAGTCATAATCAGTAACAATGGTTGTGAAGATTACTTTTAATTCATCTGGCTTGCCCGGCCAGCCTACAAAATTATTGGAGTTGATATCGGTGATCGAACTGTTTACTCTCACCATCGACTCTACGACACCCGTGGCAAGAAGCTCCACCTTGATATGTTTCAAATTATCATGATAATCTTTGTTGAGAGGAACCGTGATCAGGTTCTCCTGTGAATAACCAATATCACGGCCTTTCGCCAACTGAATCTGGTTATAGATCACAAACATGGAAATGATCAACAAAATAGAGAAACCGAATTGCAGTGTCACCAATACCTTTCGAGGCAAGCTGGCTCCTTTACCAATGGTGGGTTTGCCTTTCAATACTTTCACCGGTTGAAAACCCGATAGATAAAATGCAGGATAACTTCCCGCGATCGCTCCTGTTACTACGATCAGTCCAAGTGAGAATAACCAGAATTCTTTGCTTGCATAATCGATGAATAATTTTTTCTCAACGAGTGTATTGTAGGATGGCAAAAGCAGTTGAGCAGCAACTACGGCTACGACAAAAGAAATGAATGCAATGATGATCGATTCGCCGATGAACTGAAATATCAATTGCCCTCGTCTTGATCCTACGCTCTTACGAATACCAACCTCGCGTGCTCTTCGCTCACTTCTTGCTGTTGCAAGGTTCATGAAGTTGATGCACGCAATCACGATAATGAACACGGCAATGATGGTAAAGAGTTGAACATAATCACTCATACCACCTTGTTCTATGCCATTATCAAAGTTGGAGTACAAACGCCAGCGGAGTAATGGGTAGAGAAAGAACGCGTGTTTTATCTCCTTGTCCTCGCCGTGCTTGGCAAGCATATCACGAACACCATTTTCGGTGTCAGCTTTGTTTTTCGCATCGTTGATTTCAACGAAAACCTGGAAGGAATAATTGCCCCAATTGGTCGTTTGGCTCTTCACCCAATCACTCGTATTATAGTGTTGTTTCCAGGGTAAAAGAAAATCGAATTGGAAAGATGAGTTGCTGGGAATATCCTTAAGTATACCTGCAACTTTAAGATCATATTGATTATCGACACGAATGATTTTGCCCATGGCATCTTCATTGCCGAAGAGCGCAGTGGCAGTGGACTTCGTGATGACAATGTTAGCCGGATCGTCGAGGATGACTTCCGCATTACCGGCAATAAGAGGGAACTGAAACATTTCGAGGAACTCTTCACTGACATAGAATCCGCGCTTGTTCATCCGTTTTTTTTCTTCAGGAGTTGCCAGGAGATGATCGCCGCCCCAGTCCGTTACGAGTGCGTGCACGATGTTAGCGTTGGCGGTTTTCATAGCCTCGTAAGTTGGTAACGGCACCGAAGTCCATGAGTTGACGCGCCCATCGAAGTGCGCATTTACCCAAACCTGGTAAAGGCGATCAGCTTTCGGGATGAACTTATCGAACGACGTCTCATCGGCCACCCAGAGGATGATGAGGATGGAACACGTGATGCCGATAGCGAGACCGGAAATATTAATAAATGAATAGAACCCGTTTTTTCGCAGGTTTCGAAAGGTTATGACAAAGAAATTTCTGAGCATGGCAGTAGGCGGTTGTGCTTAAAGTACTTGCCAATTTCAAAAAGGTTGCAGGAAAGGGTGAAGTAAATTTTATTAGTCCATGGTCCATAGTCGATGGTCCACAGTCATCAGTAATCAATCACAAATATTAATGACTAATACTGTCGACCATGGACCGTGGACTGTGGACTAAATTAAAACTTATACGATACTGTAGCAGAATACAGGCGTGGTGCAATAGGGTTTACACTGTTATCATCATGAACGTTATAACTCAGTTGGTTGAAGAGGTTAGAAATCTTCAATCTCAATGTAACATGATTAACTGTATAGCCTGCAGAAAAATCAAACTGGAAATAGTTCGGGATAGTCATCAGTTTGTACGTATCGTTTGAAACATTGGTACGTGTTGAGCGGCCTGCAACGCGATCGCCCACGTAGAGCGAAGTAAAACCAAGATTCAATCCCCTTAAAAACTTTTCTTCAAACGTGTAGTAAATACTCATGTTGGCCGTATGTTGTGGATTGTAGCGCAGTCGGCTGTTGTTAATATAAACATTGCTTTTAGTATAACGCGTATCGTTGAAGCTGTAACCTGCTATAACAGAAACACCATGATACGATTTACTCATCACATCAAGTTCAATACCCTTGCTGGTTACTTCGCCAGCCAACTCCTTTGCTGCCGGATAGGTAGCATTATAATTTGAAGCCGTTGGCAAAATAGTTTGAGCAAAGTTGTTATTCACAATTCTGTAGGCCGTAACGTTGAGGGCTAGTAAACCTTTAAACAATTCATTTTTAATACCAGCCTCATATTGATCATACGTTGATGGAGCAAGTGCCGAGCCTTTGTTATCCGTACCTGTATTCAATTCAAATGAGTTAGCATAGCTGGCAAACAATGATACCTGGCGGATGGGTTGAAACACCAATCCAACGCGGGGATTGAACGCACTTGGAAATGCCTTTGTAGGAGCAACTGATATTGTATTGTCTGGCTTGTAAACAGTACTTCTATTGTCTACATAAGAATAGCGGATACCTGCTAATACTTTAATCTTTTCAGTGATAGAAACATGGTCTTGAATAAACACACCAAAGCGATTGATCGGGTTTCTTGTTATTCCGGTCAGTGCTATATCAGGAATATCATTACGCTGCTTGTATTGAGAAAGGTTGTAGACGTTTATGGAATCATAAATATTCTGATCTTTTCCCGTTACCAACGGATTGACATACGTGTATGCCAGCGTAGTATTTTTATATTGATCAACATCACCACCCACTAACAACGTGTGCTCAACAAAGCCTGTGTTGAATTTGCCCGTTACGTTAGCTTGCGCAAGATAATAATCCTGACTTGTACCACTTCTTAATAATCCGCGTACCCATGTACCATCTGTTCTTACAAAATGACTGTTACCATTTGGACGTGTTGTGCCATACTGATCCTGGCTATATCCCTGGTAAGATCCCACCACCTGAATCTTCCAGTTTTGAGAGAGCTGGTGGTTGATCGTTATGGTTGTGCTTTTTTGTTGAGCTTTATAATATGCCCATGATGTATTAAGATAACGGTTTCTCGGTAAATTGGCTATTGAATAATTTATGGACGCCGTACCAAAGTCGAGATTACGATTGTCTCTCAGATAATCTCCTTCTACCAAAATATCTGTTTTCTTACCTGCCTTGATAAGGAACGATGGATTAAAATAAATTCTCTCAGACTTTACTCCATCACGAAAGCTTCCTGCGTTTTCATAGCTGCTGTTGATGCGGAAAGCAACATGTTCGCTGTTGTTAACGGCACCGTAGAGATCAAGCGTTGGTTTGTAAAAACTGTAACTGCCCGTGCGAAAAGAAAACTCGCCACCTTGCTGAAACTTTGGTTTCTTCGTTACGAAGTTAATGATACCACCAGCGCCAACCTGTCCGAATAATATGGCATTACTTCCTTTCATTACTTCCACTCGTTCTAAAGAACTCATTTCTGGTGTTATACCGTTATTAAAACGGACTCCATTTTTAAAAGTATTGTTACTGTTGTAGGCAAATCCACGACCGGCAATTTCTATCTGAGAGCCTGCAGTTGTACCCATTACATAAACACCATTGGTATTCATCAGCACATCACTTACGCTCAATACTTGTTGGCGATCAAGAACAGCATGATCAATAACCATCACACTCTGCGGCAAGTCCATGGGATTGATTGCTACCTTACCAATGGAGGTTGAGTTTTCATTTAATCCTCTTGAAGATTTTATTTCAATAGCATCAAGCTGTGCAGCACTTTCCACCAATAGAAAATTCACTTCACTAACTTCTCCTTCCGTTACGGTAACAGATTTCTCTTGTGATTCAAGACCTACAAAAGATGTTACGAGTGTATATTTTCCAGCTTTGATATGTCTGATATAGTAAGAGCCGTTCTCATCCGTTACGGTACCGGCATTAATTTCCTTTAACTGAACATTTACAGAAGACGCTCCCTGGCCATCCTGGCTGGTTATCTTTCCCTTGATAGCGCCGTTTTGAGCAAACGCGGTAATACATAGTGTGTTAAAAAGCAGGAGATATAAAAATCGCATTATTTAGAATGATTACAATTAAAGTGCAAGTATCGCATGTAGCATAACAATGCGCAACTTTTATTTAGAATAATTCTACACAATATTTTAAAACATTGTATCACAACCGTTTGTGAACATTTTTAAAGACGTAAGTCCATGTTTTCCTTGAAAGCCTAAAGCATGTGTTCTGCTCTCGACATTTAGATTCTCGTGTGTTTTAAAGCCCGGATGGATTTCTCCCGACGTGTTCTGGTAATTTTCCAGACATACTTTAGAATCTCCAGACTAAGTTTAGAAGTCTGCAAACTGTCCTTGGATTCTCCCAGAGTCTCTACTTGCAAAAATTCTGATATTGTTTTCTTTCAAAGTCATTACACTGATTTTTACAACATTTCGCGCGAAAAGTTTGATGCTATTGTAAAGATTAATTTCTCATTTTTAACTTACTCAAGTTCCACGAGAATCCTTTTGACTAATAGGGGACAAATCGGCTTTTCGATTTGCAGGAATTTTCTAAAAAGCGCGAAATAACGTGGCTCACTATTATCGAGTACATGGAATTTATTAATATTGCGAATGAAGTGTAAAATCCCTCAATCCCTGCTCGCTACAGTCTTTGTTCTGTCGGGTTTCTGTGGCTATGGACAATTTGTAGAAAAACAAATTAGCAGTGCGTCCCTTAAAAATATCTATTTCTATAACGATCAGCTTGGCTTCATGGGTGGCAGTAACATCTTCCGCACAACGGATGGCGGAGAAACCTGGACAAAGCTAAAATACGTCGGTTTAGACTCTATCGTTCAAAAAGATCAATACGATCATAAATTTCATTTTTTCAGTGAAACACGTGGCATCGCCGTAGCGACATCTATTTTTAGCAACGCTGGTACCGTTATGGAGACTAATGATGGAGGTGTGACATGGTCTGTTATTTTCATCGATAAACCTCTTGACGCGTGGCCATACGTGGGGTATACCGATGTACATTTTTTTGACGATCAGAATGGTTTTGCTGTTGGAGGAAACGGCAGACGCATTGTGACCACCGATGGCGGAAAGACATGGGTACGTAAGGATATGACGATCAAAAAAGATTTGTATGATATCTTTTTCTATGACGCAACTACAGGATTTATATCAGGAGAAAATTCTATCCTGAAGACAACAGACGGTGGTGTTACGTGGTCATCTACCGAACTCGGTTATTATGAAGAAGTCTTCAAATCTATTTCGTTTTCAAGTGTACTAAATGGCTTTGCTGTTACTAACAACGGGAGAATATATTTTACAAACGACGGCGGAACTACCTGGGCAGTCTATTCTTATGGCGCTGATTATTTATCAAGCATATATTTTCTTGACAATCTTACAGGGTACATAACAGGTAGCAATCAAAATGGACACAATGTTCTAAAAACTACAGACGGTGGGTACACGTGGGAAGAACTCGATCAGACTTTTACGGTACAACTTAACAACGTGTATTTTTCAACGGCAAACACGGGGTATGTTTGCGGTAATAATTATCCAACAACACCATACTTTGGTAAAACAACTACCGGAACGGGTGGAACAATCCCTCGCGCGCTCTTCACGTTCACCTATCCGAAAGAAGGAGTTTTCTGTCCCGGTGGAACGATCGATTTTACAAATAAGGGAAATGCAACCTACAGTCATAAATGGTATATCAACGGTAATTTGATTTCATCAGACTATAACTTCTCGCATCAATTTAATGAACCTGGCAACTATGAGGTTAAACTCATAACAACAAATAATAGCATAGCGGCAGAGCATATTGAAAACCTTAGAGTAGACGACCCTAAAGGCTATAACTTCGACCCTTTGAAACTCAGGTATCCGTCACCTGCCTGCGAGCAGAAATCTTTTATCATTTCAATTGATAATCCTTATACCGGCTATGAGAAATATGAAGTCTGGAGTAATGGAAAAGATCTACACGCCACGACACCTGGAAATCCTTCATACCTTGTTTTGGATTCAGTACCCGTAACCAGGAATTCAGATGGAACTTACAATTCCACAATAACGATTAAGACTAAACGAGACAGATATTGTTATGATGAATCGCAGGACAACACTTTTACGGTTCAGGTTGTGCCCCAAAACTATAGCCTTAAACTTGCGCTCCCAAAAGACAATGTTTATTGTGCTGAAGGTTCGTTTGAGATAAAGATTCTAAACCCCCTGCCTTACCTGAGATATAATTGGGCAAACAATACAACCGGACAAGGTTCGGATTCGCAGCAGGGGAATGATAGTACTATAACATTTAAAATCTACGATTACCAGACTGGCGCAGGCGATTATAATGTAACTGCATTCTCAGGGTGTGGAACAGTTACAGAATCATTTCCAATTGTGCGGGCCAGCACCACCGCCGACTTTGATGTGGCATTTCAATACGACATAGATGAGTCACCTGTTTTTGTTAATAAATCAGTGGGAACCATCTTCACATGGGACTTAGGAAAGGATGCTACACCACGTTATTCATCAGACATAACTCCTGCAGGTGTAAAGTACAGTTCGTACGGTGAAAAGATTATTAAGCTAACTACTGACGAAGGGCATGGTTGTAAATCTGAAAAAGATACAGTGCTCTTCATTACCGATCATATTAATGTTACGGCAGTGCCTTCTTGTTCTGATAATTTGCTATCACAAAAATTACCTTACGATTATACTGTTGAAAGCAAAACCGACAACGACGGGAATTTGATTGTGATCGGGCATCATCTGGATAACACCAGTTTGTTGCATGCGTTCATAAGGAAATATGATAAGAACGGTAGTTTAGCATGGGAGAAGAAATTCGAATCAAACTGGTATGGTGTGCATTATAGTCTCGGCATCATTTCACGGGGTGTCACGGTTGATTCGGCTGGAAATATCTACATGGCCCTGGAGTATGACTTCCCTACTATCAACATTGATGGCATAACCATTGGTAGCGGTGTTGCGTATAGCTCGGCTTTTCAAACAGCAGTGCTTAAATTTTCTCCCGCTGGCAATTTGCTATGGAACAACCAGATTTATGATTCCAGCCAATTTGGTGATAATAATGTCAGAGTATCAGATATTGAAATGAACTCTACAGGAGAAATCTTTTTCAATCTAAATGCCGCCGGACAAACCAGTGGTACGCAGGAGGCAAACATTGTTGTTAAACAAAGTGACGGCACGAAACAAGTTTTCGATGCTTATAACACGATCGTAAAAATAAATAGCGATGGAAAATATCTGGACCGAATTGATTACGGAAAACCAACTCCTGAAACGGGCTTTGTTTATGTCCATCAGCTTCCGAGGAAAGGAACGGCTGAGACAATTTATTTTGATCAACAACCAGAGGGCCCTCTTTTAAAATTCGATGAACTCGATCAGCTTGTATTAACAGGTAATTTTTCAGCAGCGGCTATTAACTTCGGAAATATTACAATTCCGCTGAATGGTGGAACAGGTACAGTGTCAGTTGTTTTTAGCGATGGGAAATGGGTTTCAGGTGGAAGCATCTCTAATGATAACCTCTCAAATACATATTTTAGGCATATTAATGACGTTAAGGCACATAACAACGCAATCTATGTCAGCGTTCGCTGGAATGGAGACGAATATCTTACTCCAGCACCAGAATACTGGACGGTTGTCAATGGTGACACGCTAAAATATGGAACTGTTAATTCCTACCTGGTAAAAATGGACTACCACGGAAATATTGCCTGGAGTAAATATTTTAAAGACGTAGCGTTTAGCAACCTTGTAATCAATCCGATGACCGAGACATTAACTGGCATTGGCGCAACTAAACCTGTTGGAATTCTAAATTCATACTCTGATAAACCACTCGGATTTCATTCTACCGGTATGCGAGATGGAGTCATCGTCGAATTTGATTCATCGGGTGATCCAATTACAGTTTCGACCTTTGGAACGGCCGATGACGAAAGTAATATTCAGTTGGCTTCTGCATCATGTGGCATATTTACAGTAACCGGATACAGCGGTGAAAACTCTTTTGTAAAGACGATATCGCTGACAAACAACTGCACACCAACACCACCGGCATTAGTACTCTACCCGCAGTCCGACATGTCGATTTGTAAAAATGGTGCTGGTGTTATGTTGATGCCGTCAGGGGCAACCAGCTATCGATGGACGCCATTGACTGGTCTCGACGTTGATAAGAACGGCTATGCAAATGCCAATCCGACGAAGACGACTATCTATACCGTGTATGGTACCAATGACGGGAATTGCTTTGCTTCCAGGCAGATTAAGGTCAACGTACAAAGTACTGATCATGATTTTACGTATGTCGCTGACAACCTCAGTTATTCATTTACTACGCCTGAAATTTCGGGCGAAGAATATTTTTGGGACTTTGGCGATGGTATACAGGGTGCTGGCACAATAACAAGACACGATTTTATGCAGGCCGGTACTTACAACGTATGCCTTATTGTTAATAACAATGCTTGCAGCCTGAACGGTGCATCACTTAAATTTTGTAAGGATATAGTAGTAACATGTAAACAACCTGTTATCACAGATTTTCTGTATACCAAAGCTGATGCGAACAATCAGGTTAATTTTGATGCCACTGGTAATGACGTTGTCGTCTTCGATTGGGATTTTGGCGATGGAGAAACTTCGCTCTATCAAAATACCGCGCATGCCTATGCAAAGCCTGGTAACTATAAGGTCTGTGTTAAAGGCATAAATAGTTGTGGGCAAAGCGTACCATTCTGTAAAGACATAGAAGTGAAGTGCCCAAAAGCTGTGAGTCTGTTCACTGCTTCCACAGTTGATTTTATTGTAACGTTTTCAAATCAATCGCAAAATTTCAATAGCTGGTTTTGGGACTTTGGTGATGGCAGCACGTCAACAGAAAGAGATCCTGTACATCAGTATGCATCCATTGGGTCTTTTACGGTTTGCCTGAAAGTGAAAAATGCCTGTGAAGAAATTTCATACTGTGCACCAGTTGTTATTTCTTGTCCGGTTAAAGCAGATTTTTCATCTGCTGTTATCGGTTACGATGTTAACTTCACCAACCTCTCTACATCAGCAACATCTTACCAGTGGTCTTTTGGCGATGGAAATATATCGAATCTTGCATCACCCTCATATCGTTATGATAAGAGTGGAACTTACCATGTTTGTCTTTCAGCTACAGGTGTTTGCGAAGCGGAAATTGTTTGTAAGGATGTGATTATCGACTGCCCTGCTGTAGTGGCAGATTTTTCATCAGTTGTTACTGGTTACGATGTTAATTTCACCAACCTTTCTACAGAAGCAACATCTTACCAGTGGTCCTTTGGTGATCAAAATGCCTCGACTCTTGCATCACCCGCATACCATTATAATGAGAATGGAACTTACCATGTTTGCCTTTCAGCTACTGGTGCTTGCGAAGCAGAGGTTAGTTGTAAGGATGTGATTATCAACTGCCCTGTAGTGGTGGCAGATTTCACATATACCGTGAGTGAGAATACTGTGGTGTTTGCCAATACATCTCAAAACGCAGTTGCCTACCATTGGGATTTAGGTGACGGACAAAATTATTCAAACAAGGATATAACACATGAATACCTAACCCCTGGCAGCTATTCGGTTTGTCTTGACGCTATTAGTTCGTGTAAAGACAAAGCCTCAGCTTGTCAATTAATACCTATTATAATTACCGGAAATGCGCCTGACGTTTTTAACGATATAAGTGTTTTTCCCAATCCTATTGAAAGCAGCTTTGTATTGAGAATTGAAGATCGTTCAAATCTTGAAAATGTTCAGATTATTAATATGCAAGGTGTTCCTTTAGTATTGATAGATGCATCTGACATCCAAACGGAAACAACAATTTCACTTGCTGATCATCCTGCCGGTGCTTATTATCTTAAGGTCTCGTTCACAAAAAATATTAACTCAAAGTTACTTGTCAAGACCAGATAATTTTACAGCCATCTGTCTCAAGAAAAAAAACTCTTGGCTTATGAATTGGCTTTCAAAATTCATACAAACAAAAAAAGGCGCGACTTCGCTCCTTTTCAAATCTGATGGCTGTCCCGTCCTGAAATAAGTTGTTTTATGGAACAAACAGAGAGAGAACAAGTTAAACGAACCCAACGCTAGGGATATAATAGGCAATATTGCTTATATATGCAGTTGACTGCAAGCATTAATTGCCAAACCATGAAATAGGAAATGAAAAAACTCCTTGGACTACCTTTCATCTTGATGGCATTTTATTGTAATTCTCAAGGCAGAATTATTTTTAAAGTTATATATCAACCAGAGACAAACTACAATCAGACTATTGATCAATCCTCAGAAACAATTGTTAAATATTCTGGGACAGCAGAATTTCTACGAAACTTAAAAACACAAGGAGTTGATAATCCGACCATCTCAAAAGCAAATTCAAAGACTATGTCAATTTTTAAAGCTGGAAAATTGACTAATGGTAGTTCATTTCCTTTTTCAATACGTTTCGTTGAAACAATCAATAGTGGCGGAAAAGTCACTATTCCAAATGGGACAACAATCTATGGTAAAAGTTCATTAGAAGATGGGCCAATTCTCGATTCTGTTTCGGGGTCACTTAGTAATGAGGTTAAAAAAGTACTACTTCAGACAATGCAAAAAGCTTTTTCTCAAATGACATTTCCGGAAAGAAAAGTCCAAATTGGAGAAACGTTTTCTAGACAGTCACCTTTAACACTCCCCATTGCTGGTGTTACCCTGGATATTTCGATTACAACAACATACAAATTGATAAACATAAAAGGCAATTTGGCGATGTTTTATATATCGCAAGTGTATACGTTGAAGTCAACAATTAAAGGTAATAATGTGAAAATGACCGGTAACGGAAGAGGAAATTTAATTTACGACATTGAAAATCATTTTTACAAAAGATATCAGGTAGACACCGACATGACAACAAATATGAAGCTTGACAAATTTGACCTTGATCTCAACGCTAAAAGTAGATTCATACAATCAGTTATAATAACAAAAGACTAATGCTAGCAGTCAACAAAAGCTATAGAGTCCACATCAGGGTCGTTGGAAGACTCTGCGGAGACAGAGACAATAAGGATATATAGGTAATATTGGTTGTATGTGTAGTTAGCTGCAAGTCCTCAGCCCGAAACGGCAACATGAACTTATCCTTTGGACTTTTCAACACAATGAATTTGGACTTTACAACAAAACAAGTTGCTTCTTTTTAGGTTGACCTTTGTGGTCTAAACTTAAAAGAAATGACAAATTCAAATCACAACAAAACAGTTTTAGTTACAGGCGGTTCTGGGTTCATAGCTGTTCATTGCATTTTAAAATTACTTCAACAAGGTTATACGGTAAGAACAACACTCCGTTCATTGAGTCGACAAGATGAAGTAAAACAAATGCTGAAGGTTGGCGGCATCAC
>DATJHZ010000380.1:0-3587 GCA_035493595.1 Cyclobacteriaceae bacterium
GAATACGCCATCATCGTTGCAGGAGGCAAAGGCACTCGCATTAAAAGCAATTTGCCGAAACAGTTCTTGGAACTCATGGGCTTGCCTATTCTTATGCATACACTGAATGCCTTCTATAAGTATTCAGACAAAATAAACATCATACTCGTACTCCCTCGTGATGATTTTAAAACATGGGAAGATCTCTGTAAAAAACATAATTATAACAAGCCTTACATTCTTCAGCACGGTGGTGACTCTCGCTTTCAATCTGTAAAAAATGGATTGGACAAAATAGAAAGTAGTGGATTAGTTGCCATTCATGATGGCGTAAGACCTCTGGTAAGTGAAGATATCATTGGAGCTTCATTCAGACTGGCTGCCGTTCACAAATCTGCAGTGGCTGCTGTTCGATTAAAAGAATCTATCCGAATGACTGATCAAGACAATACGAAGGCCATGGACCGATCACAATTTCGACTTATCCAAACACCACAAACATTCGATGTAAAGCTTATCAAAGATGCTTATCAACTAAAAGAAGAAGCAAGTCTTACGGATGATGCAAGCGTAGCCGAACGTGCCGGTCATACCATTTCTTTGTTTGAAGGTAGTTATGAGAATATCAAAGTTACCACTCCTGAAGATCTGATCGTTGCTGAAGCGCTCATGAAAGATAAAATGACGAAGCATTAAAATTTCTACATCACTATAATTAGAAACAAAAAAGCCAATCCTCACGGAATGGCTTTTTTTATATTTCTAAATTCAAGATTCTAATTTATTCTTTCGTCTTAAGTTTAATAATCTCTTTATCGATACGATACAAGCCACCTTCTTCCGCTCCAATCAGATCATAGATCTCAATGCAACGACGGGCTTGTTGCTCTTCTTCAAGTTGTTCATCAAGATACCAATGTAAAAAGCGTGCAGTCTGATAGTCTTTAACTTTATGGCAATGATCTGAGATGCGGTTAAAGCTATGTGTTATGGCAATCTCCTGCTCAAGTGCTTTCACCAATATATCACGAAGCCCTTCAAAGCTACGTTCAATCTTTGTTACATCTGGTGATACAGGAAGTCCACCCGCGTCAGTGATGAAATCAAAAAGCTTAAGCATATGCTCGCGCTCTTCACCTGACTGTTTTTTGAAATAATCGCCACTGCCATTCAAGCCCTGGGCATAACACCAGCCTGCCATTGATAAATACGTTGATGAAGAGTGTGCTTCCATAGCGATCTGCTCATTCAACAATTCAAGCACGCTGTCTTGTAAGGAAGTCTTAAGTCTAATTACTGAAGTATTCATAATGTGTAAGGTGTAGTTCGTAAACTTGATTACGAAATTAATAAATACTTTGCCGGAATGCAGACCAAAGCTAATGCTCAGGTCTAATTTGAATTAAGTCTAAAGATGTTTAGACAACTGTACGCCCTTGCGTAAAAGGAGATCTTCAAGCTTGAAAAGAAACATCTGGTTTCCGTAAGCCTCTCTGAAGCGAATGAAATCTAAAAGTCCTAATGTTAAAACCTTTCCGCAGCCAGTAAGTGGAATTCTTACAGTATCATAACTGCTATCGGTGTTCAAGAGATGTTCTTCGACATCTTTACCAACCAGGAAACTAATAGTGGTCAAAAACTCGCAGACATTTTGCTCAAAAGACTGATCATCAAAGCAAAGCAGAAACCTTCCCTTTTTACGGTCGAATGATAACGCTATCTCTTTTACCAGTAGTTGCTCCACGTTCTAGTTTTGATAGGCAAAGATACCTTATTTAGATCGATTTAAAATAAGACCTCTCCTTAAAAATTTATTACTGCACTAAATCAGCCAAAATCGAGGTATTTGGAGAGTCTTGTGGATTATTGCCTGGTAACAAAAAAAGCCACCCCAACAGGTTGGCCTTCAAAATCTTATCGTCAAATACTAATTTCTACAGCTTAGTACTCGTCTTCATTAAAGAAGAAGTCTTCTTTGGTGGGGTAATCAGGCCAGATTTCTTCTATACTTTCATAGGGCTGGCCATCGTCTTCCAGTTCCTGTAAATTCTCTACAACTTCTAAAGGAGCGCCCGACCTGATTGAATAGTCAATCAACTCATCTTTGGTGGCAGGCCATGGTGCATCTTCAAGGTAAGAGGCGAGTTCAAGTGTCCAATACATAGTGTTAGTCCTCCTTTATTTTTCCGCAAAAATAGAATTAATTAAACCATAATCAATAGTTGGGTGTCCATAGTTTAAAAACTATAAAAGTAACCTATCTCTGAAACTGGACTATGGACTAAAAAAACCATATTTGCGGCTGATTCAACAAAAAACGCATGGCCGACGAAAAAATTATTTTCTCCATGGCGGGAGTAAATAAAATTTACCCCCCCAGTAAACAAGTTCTGAAGAATATCTACCTCTCCTTTTTCTATGGCGCCAAGATTGGCGTACTTGGATTGAACGGATCAGGTAAATCTTCCTTATTACGAATCATTGCAGGTATTGATAAGGAGTTTCAAGGTGAAGTCGTATCTGACCTAACCTTCTCAGTAGGCTTACTAGAACAGGAGCCTAAACTCGATAAAAATAAAACTGTTAAAGAGATAGTTGAAGAAGGTGTACAGCCTGTAGTAGACCTTCTCAAGGAGTTTGAAGCCATCAATGAAAAGTTCGGTGACCCAGCTGTAATGGAAGATCCTGATGCAATGGAGAAACTCATCAACAAGCAAGGTGAGATTCAGGAGAAACTTGATGCCATTGATGCCTGGGATCTTGATAATAAGCTTGAGCGTGCCATGGATGCATTGCGTTGTCCTCCGCCTGATGCCAAGATTGAGTTCTTGTCAGGTGGTGAAAAGAGACGTGTAGCGTTGTGCCGTTTGTTACTTCAGGAACCTGATGTTTTATTATTAGATGAGCCTACCAATCACTTGGATGCTGAGTCTGTTTATTGGCTTGAACAACATTTGCGTCAATATAAAGGCACTATCATTGCCGTAACTCACGACCGTTACTTCCTTGACAATGTAGCGGGCTGGATTCTTGAACTAGATCGTGGTGAAGGTATTCCCTGGAAAGGAAATTATTCATCATGGCTCGACCAGAAATCAAAACGTTTAGCACAAGAAGAGAAAACTGAATCTAAACGTCAGAAAGCATTAGAGCGTGAGTTAGAGTGGGTACGCATGAATCCTAAAGGACGCCAGGCTAAAGGTAAAGCCCGCTTGAGCGCTTACGAAAAACTCTTAGGACAGGAAGGACGTGAGAAAGAAGAAAAACTTGAATTATACATTCCACCCGGACCACGTTTGGGTAATAAAGTAATTGAAGCCACAGGTGTAGCAAAAGCTTTTGGCGATAAGCTACTCTATGAAAACTTAAGCTTTGCATTACCACCTGCAGGTATCGTTGGTATCATTGGACCAAACGGTGCTGGTAAAACAACTTTGTTCAAAATGATTACCGGCAAAGAGAATCCAGATGCTGGTACATTCGATGTTGGGGAAACTGTGAGAATAGCTTATGTCGATCAGGAACATGATGATCTTAATCCTGAAGATACAGTATGGCAAGCCATCACTGGTGGCAATGAGTTAATGGAACTTGGTGGCAAGCAAATC
>DATJHZ010000381.1:0-4809 GCA_035493595.1 Cyclobacteriaceae bacterium
GTTATTGATAAAGATGGAGCACCAGTGGTAGGCGTTTCGGTTACTGTGAAAGGTACTGCTAATGGCACCGTAACGGATGCTGATGGTAAGTTCTCTGTTGACGTTCCTGAATCGGCTTCTACACTGGTATTCTCATTTATTGGTTTTGTAACACAGGAATTTAATCTACCCACAGCAGGAGATATTGTTATCATTCTTGAAGAAAGTACAAGCACACTTGAAGAAGTTGTTGTTACTGTTGGACGTGGCGCCCAACGAACTTTTACTGACACTCCCCTGCCCGTTGATAACTTTACCAATAAAGACTTAACAACTACAGGTCAGTTTACATTTGATAAAGCACTACAATACCGAGTGCCTTCGTTCAATACAGTCAACACTCCTGTAAATGATGCTTCAACATTATTAGATCCATACGAAATAAGAAACCTAGGTCCAAGTCGTTTGTTGGTATTGATTAATGGAAAAAGAAAAAATTTAAGTTCACTGTTATATGTTCAGTTTGCACCTGGAAGAGGTGAAACTGGTGCTGATCTTTCAGGCATTCCTACCAATGCTGTGAAGCGTGTTGAAATTCTGCGCGATGGTGCCTCAGCTCAATATGGATCTGATGCCATTGCAGGTGTTATGAATATTATCTTAAAAGATAAATTTGAATACTCTGAGCTTAACGTTACCAGTGGTGTAACAAGCAAAGGCGATGGAGCAAGTTATGGTATGTCATTCAACAGTGGAAGCAACTTTGCCAGGAATGGATTTATCAATTATACTATTGGTGTGAACCAGCAGGATAATGCAATACGCTCTGGCAAAATTGATGTGAATACTGAGATCGCTACATTTGGTTCTTACTCTGGCGAAGGATCTGCTTCTGATCCTGCAAATAAAAACATCGTAGACTTTTTGAAGATTAATCCTACAGGCGGAAATCTAAATGGAACGGGTGCAACATCTGCAGCAAAATTCGAATATAATTTAGGAATACCAGTAGGTGACCATGGGCAATTTTACAGTAATGCGGCTTATGTATTCAAAAAGGTAATAAGTAACGCTAACTATCGCGTACCTTATTGGAAAGTTGACTATGGACTGTTACACGTTACTGATCCGAATGGTATAAATTATACAGGCGATAACACAACTAATTCAGCGGGCGTTGAAATCTACAAAGGGTATATGGGTTATATGCCAACCTTCGAAGGTGACTTAAAAGATTATAACGCTACGTTCGGTTATAAAAATGAAACTAATGGTTGGGTTACCGATGTAAGCATTACAACAGGCGGAAATCAGCAACTATACACGGTTAATAACACTGTAAATCATTCTTTGATGGCAAAGAGTCCAACGTCATATAAGCCCGGTGGATTTAAGTTTAGCCATATTGTTGGAAACTTCGATGCGAGCAAAGCACTAAGACATAACTTTACTATTGCATTAGGGAGTGAAGTGCGCAGTGAAACATACCAGATTATTGCAGGCGACACAGCATCATATTATGGACAAGGCTCTAACTCCTTCCCTGGTATCCGTGCAGAGAATGCCAGAACAAACAGCCGCTACAACCTGGGTGGATACCTTGATGCAACATGGGACATTACTAAAAACTTTCTTATTGCTGGAACAGCAAGAGCTGAAAAATACAGTGACTTTGGAAACGCTCATGTTGGTAAAGTGTCAACACGTTTAAAATTGGCTGATGATAAAATAGTTTTGAGAGGATCATTATCGACAGGGTTCAGAGCTCCAACACTCCATCAAATCTACGCACAATCAACTCAGGCAAGTTTCGCTGGTGGTACTATTGTGCTTTCTGGTTTGTTTAACAATGGTAGTAAAGAAGCTTATGCGTTGGGCGTACCAAAATTAAAGGCTGAGAAATCTGTAAACTTCACAGTGGGTTCTGGTCTTAACCTCAATAAAAATCTCAGCATTACTGTTGATTATTACAACATCACCATCAGCGACAGAATTGTATACAGTTCTTCCATCACAACAGATGACAGGTTGCTAGCAACGCCTACAACAGATTTAGGCAGAATTCTTAAAGGATCAGCTACAGGAGCTGGCAACGCAGATTTAGCAAGTGTTCAGTTTTTCATAAATGGCATCAAGACAAGAACACAGGGTTTGGATGTTGTTGCCAGTTATAAAAATCTTGAATTAGGAACAGGAAGACTTGGCTTTAATCTAGCTGGTAACTTTACATTATCTAATGAAATCATAGGAACGCCAAACGATCCTAAAGCAATAAAAGATGCCAAAGCAACAATTCTCAATGCTCAGGTTAAATCTCTTTTAGTTGAAGGTCGTCCCAAATACAAAGGAATTTTTGGTATTGATTATAGTCTGGGTAAACTCAATATTGTAGTGAACAATACCTTATTTGGCCCTACAGCATTTCAGGATATAGATAACGGCACAAGTTATAATGGATTTAAAAGTTTAGGAATCGATTTTAGTTCTTCTATTTCAGATACTCTTAAGTTAGGTAATAGTGTAATGAATGATATCAGGCAGAAATTTTCTCCAGGTTTAGTGACCGATTTAAACATAGGTTACGCCTTTACTAAGAATATTTCTGTATCATTTACTGTAAATAACATATTTAACGTTCTTCCGTCTTGGAAGCTTGAGGCGTTAAATGCTGATGGCAAACTAGTTTTAGATAATGCTGAATCCAAACACTTACTTGAAGGCTTCCTTGAATTCAGTGGTCGTTATCGCATACTAGGTTACAATGGTTCTCAATTCAGTCAGCTTGGCACTATGTTTATGGGACAAGTTACTTTCAAATTTTAAATAGAATAATTACTTAAAATTTTTAGAGGCTGTCATGTGTATTGACAGCCTCTTTTTATTTATTGTGCTGGTACTGTTATCTATTATGATCTTGTCAGAGTTGAATTGTCCGTTCTATGTTTATCTGTTCTAAAAAAGATTCATCGTGTGATACAACAATTAATGTTCCTCGGTATTCATTAATAGCTGCTGTCAGAATTTCTACGTTTTGAATATCCAAGTTATTTGTTGGTTCATCCAAAATAATGATGTCAGGCGATTGGTTGCTAATCGTCAAACAACAAATCATTAAACGCATTTTTTCTCCTCCACTCAAAGCACTACATGGCTTATCCCAACTTTCTTTTGTAAATAAAAAACGATTAAGTCTGATTTTTACTTCGTGTTCCTGTAATGCAGAAGTGTTGAATTGTTGAGCCTGTTCATAAACCTTGAATTGATTATCGATAAGTGAATAGTCTTGATCAATGTAAACCGATTTATTTTCTGCTCGATAAACACTTCCAGTTTCTGGTGCTAATTCACCTAAGATTATTTTTATCAAAGTAGTTTTACCTGAACCATTCAAACCTTTTAATGCAATACGTTCGCCACTTGTTATTTGGAAATTCAGGTTCTGCTGCCAAAGCAACTGACTGTTGTAACCAAAATTGATGTTCGTTGCAGTAAACAGTATTTTTCCTTTGTGTAAAGATGAACTGTCAAAGCCGAACTTCATCTTGTCTATGTCGGGTAAAGCCGAACGTAATTCATGCAATTCCTGTGAAATGCCATCAATTTTTTCAGCATGAACACTTTTTATTTTTGATGTGCTATTTTCAGCATTGTTCCTTAGTGTATTCATCATTATCCGGGCAACACCTGCTTTCTCTTGCTTCTTTTTTCCACGGGCATCTAATCTCTGTTGCCGCTCTAAAGTTTCACGTTCTTTCTCACGGGCTTTTCGAAGCGCTTTTTCCTTGCTTTGCAAATCCTGATTTAAAGCATTGCTCTCTATCCGTTTTTGTTCTGCATAAAAATTATAGTTGCCACTATAAATTTTAATGCCATGCTTACTCAATTCACAAACTGTATCTAAAAGGTTCAATAATTTTCTATCATGGCTCACCACAATCAAAGTGCTTGATGTAGATTGAATAAA
Source organism: Cyclobacteriaceae bacterium (assembly GCA_035493595.1). Classification (GTDB taxonomy): domain Bacteria; phylum Bacteroidota; class Bacteroidia; order Cytophagales; family Cyclobacteriaceae; genus DATCRE01. The sequence continues at coordinate 3,944 of DATJHZ010000381.1, forward strand.
GCTATACAATAGTTGTCTGGCTTCAACATCTAAATGATTACTGGGTTCGTCAAGCAAAATAAGTTCAGGCTCATGAATAGAAATGCCTGCGAGAAAAACTTTTGTTTTTTGTCCACCGCTTAGTGTTTCTATTTTTTGCGTTAAATCCAGGTCTGATAATTGCCAAAGATTTAGAGCGTCATTGCATCGGTCTTCAATAGTCCAGTCATCGTCAAGCAAGATCAGATTTTCTTCTGTTACATTGCTGTTTAATATTTCTTTGAATGCATTGAGTTTGTCTTCAACCTTTAATGCCTGTGCAATTGTCAAATGATTATACTGTCCGAAAATTTGTGGCACATAATAGGCTTTAGAAACCACATCCAGTGATCCGCCTGAAGGGTATAAATCCTTTGCAATTATTTTCAGCAAAGTAGATTTTCCTGAACCATTATTACTGATTAAAGCTATTTTGTTGTGATGATTTACTGTTAGATTGATATTATCAAACAACAGATTTTTACTGGGATGTGTATATGAAATATCCTGTAGACTAAGCATAATTTCTTTCTTTAAAGATTAATGAAATAGACAAACCGCGTTGTGGTTCATCTTCTTTAAATGTCTGAAAGAAATTATTTTACACCTGTCCTTTAATTTTTAGTCCCGCAAATATACGATTTTTTCTATTTCTGGTATCTTGTGAGTATCACATCTGCTGTTGTGGTCAGCATTCAGTTAGTTTGAACAACTACATTTTTGGCCAGAGTCTTAAACCGAACTCCGTTTTTTTGTTCAACGGTAATTGTAATATGACCTGTTTTACTTGTATTGATATCCCTCACGGTGCCGGATTTTCCAATATGAGTTCCTCCAATAACCTGGCA
>DATJHZ010000382.1:0-7644 GCA_035493595.1 Cyclobacteriaceae bacterium
TTCCAAAAAAAGGTCCACATCGTCCGGATCATCGTCAACCACCACAAACTTGTGAATCATAAAATCAGGTTTAATTTCTACAGTCAACTCAATTTCGTGCATGAAAGTCTGCAATAATTCTTTAATACAAAATATCGTGACCAATATTTGTCAGCTATTCCTTGTCTCCTCCACTACATGGTGAGATGATCAAGAGGTTGCTAAGCTTTCTGAATATCAATTCGCTTATACGCTCCGCTGTTTGTAGGAGTAGTAAGAATCCAATAGATGATTTAGATTTCAAGATCAATTGATAAATGCCTCTTAGACGGCATAAAATAAAAAACCTCGAATTCATTACGAATTCGAGGTTTTAAATCAGCAGAGGAGGAGGGATTCGAACCCCCGGTACCTTGCGGTACAACGGTTTTCAAGACCGCCGCATTCGACCGCTCTGCCACTCCTCTGTGTAATTGCGGTTTTCGTTTATTTGGGACTGCAAATGTAGACTTTTCGGCAATTTCTGCAAATGCCTTGCTAAAATACCAGCCCTTAAAATTTCAAATTATTCTTCACTGAAATCTAAAAACACTTTTTTAATGTCTTTCGAAGTGATTTTTGCCCGCTTCTGATTTTTTTCATCGGCATCAAGCTCGAGCAACACCAGGCGTTGGTCGTTCATGCTGGTGCGCAGTTTATCAATCTCTTTCTCAAATTCACTATTACGACGGGCAGACTTTAGTGCAAACCTCCGTGCAAAGTCATCGCCGGCTGATTGAATCTTATTGCGTATTTCAATACCTGTTTTAATACGGTCTAGTATATCCTGTTTCGATTTGCCAATAACTTCGGCGGCCTCAAGCGTGCCCAGTGTGAGTACTGTTGTACCACCAACACCCCCTACAACTTTAGCCTGGTTAGGCTGGAAAATGATAGGTGAAAAACCTGATGTGGCACCAAACGTTGCATTAACAATGGAGCGATTCTTTTTACCACGCTTCGCTTTTCTATAATCGTTGTTAAGTTTCTTCTGATTGGCATCAAGCTGCTGAAGAAGAATCAATGCATCAACCAGATTGTCGCGGTACTTCTGGTATTGGTTTGCATCTTTTTCAATCATGTTCTCGGCATCGAGTATTCGTATCCTTACTTTGCGTTCAGCTCTATTGTTAGTTTTATCGAGCGCAAAGAAGACCAACTCAACATCTAAAGACTTCTGCACCTCTTCAACAAAATCATAACCTGGTGTCCAGGTAAATTCATAGAGTAACGCTGTATTTTCTTTCAACAACGAAAGTGATATACGCTTGTCGGACGAGACAAATGATGCACTGCGGATATTATCATCACCATTCGGATCAGAGATATAGATCTTCAGATTTACAGTTTCATCTTCTTTAATAGTAATCAAACTATCAATACTAGGTATGATCAATATTTCGGGAGGAAGATCTTGTTGTGTCTGCGCTACGCGAAGCTTGCCAACGGTCTCTGCCTTATCGGGTTGATCCTGAACAATAAACTCAATAGTAAGCGGTGAGTTTTTTAATGAGTTGAACTGACTGCGGGAAGTATGCCATGTCAGTAAACCTTGCGACGTTAACGTTGCACCCTCTGGCATTTTCGAGAGAACAGGTTTAAATGAAAGTGGATCACCATCGGCATCGTACACATAATCACTCGAGAACTGATAAATGTTTTGTGCTGATTGCTTAATATAAAATACGGGAAGTTCTTCAACCACTGGTGCACGGTTAACATGCTTTACAGTAAACGTAATGGGTTTGCGCGTACGAGTTCCATCAGCCCACGTAGCTTGAAAAATAACGGTAAAGTCTTTTGTTTTAGCAACACGATCAACCAGGTCATAAGAAGGTTGCCATGAAAAATTTCCAAGCGTATCAAACCGAATCCCCAACCCTTCTGTACCTTCTATTGAAAAATGTTTTACAGCATCTGCAGCACTTGCCCTTACTCTAAAAGATAACGACTGATTTTCATTCAGCACATTCCACCCTGCAGAGTCCGGGAAAATAAGTTCGTGTGAGTTTTGAGCTTTACCTGCAATAGACGTTGAAAAAATTGCAATACAAAATAGAAAGTGCTTCACCATGTTTAAGTTAAGTGGCGTAAATTTAGCAAGATCAAATTTTCTATTTATGCCGGTTAAGGAAAAGAACGACAAGACAAGGAATTTTTTTGCAGATGTTTATGAAGTAGTTAAGCTCATACCCAAGGGCAGGGTAACAAGTTATGGAGCAATTGCGCATTATTTAGGTACAAAAGGCAGTGCCCGTATGGTGGGCTGGGCAATGTATGGCTGCCCAAAAGGAGTTCCTGCTCATAGGGTTGTGAATAGCGCAGGCTTACTTACTGGCAAGCATCATTTTAAAACACCTGATACTATGGAGAAACTTTTGAAAAAAGAGGGTGTTGAGGTACTTAACAATAAAATCAGGCATTTTAAAGAGCTAATGTGGAATCCATCGATTGAATTGCTATAATCGTAGCCCAAAGCGAGAAAAATCTCTCCCAAAACTGGATTTTCTAATCTGAAAATCGTCGAAATCTTGAAAATACAGGCCATTTCTTACATGGCACGTCGTTGGCATAGGTAGTATCAAATGAAAGCAAAGCCTATGAAGACTTCATTCAAAATTTTGATTCTTGCCATTGTGATGGCATCATCTTCAATAGTAATGGCTGATAGTATCAGTACCACCGATATTGGTGGTAAAGGTGCTAAGCATAAGAGCTTGTTTGTGGTAAAGACACACAAGAATTTAATGGGTGCCCAGATTGAAGTATTTACTTCATCAGGCGAGTTGCTCACATCTCAAACACTCCACAGAAAGAAAATGATCATTGATTTTTGTGATGCTCACTTGGGCATCTACACCATCAAGGTCACAAAAGGAGTGAACTCAAAAGAATTTCATTTTATAAAAAAATAACTATTGAATGACCCTGGCAGACGGCCGGGATAATCTTCAGTAAAGATAAAGTGGGGTTGGTTTTAATCGGGAATCGAGGTCATCTTGTTGTAAAGCGGGGTGACCTTTTCCTTTATAGACACTTTAGATTTTTAGAATGATTGTGCTTTATCATCATGCTTTGAGATGAGCCACAAACCAATAAATGTTATAAGTCCATTCACAATCAGAATCTCGATTCCAAATACATATCCGTTAAAGAGTTTCTCAGAATAAGAACTGATAAGATAAGAAAGCGCCGGTGAGAGTAAACAAATCACAGGCACGAATTTGTCTTTTACCTTTCTCGTTGTCAGCAATCCAAAAGTAAAGAGCCCCAATAACGGACCATAAGTATACCCTGCAATATTTAGCACAGCATCAATAACTGATCGTTTATTTATTTCTTTAAAGACCATAATGATGATGAGGAACAACAGTGAGAAAGCTATGTGAACAATGAACTTCTGTTTTTTCTTTTGATCTTCTTCTTTGTTTTTGAAATTGAGAAAGTCAATACAAAATGAAGTTGTTAAACCTGCCAATGCAGAGTCGGCACTCGCGTATGATGATGCTGTAATGCCCAGTAAAAAGAAAATGCCCACCACAAGACTGAAATTGTTCAATGCAAGAGATGGAAATAACTCATCGCTTGATGCCGGAATAGGAATATTATTTTTAGTACTAAAAATATAAAGCAACGCACCCAGTGTAAGGAAGAGAAGATTCACAATTACAAGTATGATGCTGAACCAGAACATATTCTTTTGTGCTTCACCCAGATTTTTACATGTGAGATTCTTCTGCATAATTTCCTGATCCATACCTGTCATGGTAATGGTAATGAACGCGCCTCCTAAAAATTGTTTGAAGAAGAATGACTTTGAGTTGACATCATCAAAGTAAAAGATTTTTGAATACGAACTCGATTGGATTGTATCAACCAACGAGGACAATGAAAGATCCAGCCGACTTGAAATCTGCCAGACAGCAATGCACACGGCTGAGACTAAAAACAAAGTTTGAAAAGCATCCGTGTAAACTATAGTTTTTACACCTCCACGAAATGTATAAATCCAGATCAGTATAATAGTTGTTGCTACGGTCACAACAAAAGGAACTCCCCACGCATCGAATAGAAAAAGCTGAAGCACAGTAGCCGCCAGATACAGGCGTAAAGCAGAGCCAATAGATCGTGATATCAAAAAGAAAAAAGCTCCCGTTTTATACGACCATGTGTCGAATCGTTTTTCGAGATAAGTATAGATGGATACAAGATTTAATCGATAGTACAATGGCATTAACACGCCGATGATAACCCAGTAGCCTACTAAATATCCAAGCACCACTTGAAAATATCCAAATCCCGTTTTGCCCACATTTCCGGGAACCGAAATAAATGTTAGCCCTGAAAGGGATGATCCAATCATTCCAAAAGCTACCAGGTACCAGGGCGATTGCCGATTGGCCGTAAAAAAGGTATTGGTGTCGGCGCCTTTGGATGTGAAATATGATATTAAAATGAGTGTGGCGAAATAGATGATTATGATTACAAGTACGAGTGTTGGCGTCATAAAAAATTTACCCTTTCAGGTTTTGGGAACGTGTGAATTTTAATCAGTAGGCAAACTTGTCATTTTTTTTTATCTTTGAAAGTATATTTGCCTTTCGGTTTATGAGTCATTCTTTTCAAGAAGAGCAGCTAGTCGATGTGTTGGAGGCGATTGAGACCACTGATTTAATGGATCTTGTGGTGTTCAATGACGATTTTAATACCTTCGAACATGTTATTGAAACGCTTATCAAGGTTTGTAAACATACCCTTGAACAAGCTGAGCAGTGCACGCTTATTATTCATCATAAAGGAAAGTGTGCTGTAAAAAAGGGATCAATTGATTTCCTCAAGCCCATGCGTGATGCCATCTGTGAAGCTGGTATCGATGCGCGGATTCTTTAAAGAAAATTTAATTTTTGCTAAAAACAACGGATGGATTATCCTTCCAAATTAATTGAAGAGGCTGTAGCCCAAATAGCCAAACTGCCTGGCATTGGAAAAAAGACAGCACTGCGCCTGGCATTACATCTTATCAAAGAGAAGGAACAAAATACGCTCGCTTTAACTGAGGCCCTAAGAAACCTTCGTCTCAATATTAAATTCTGCGATACCTGCCATAACATTTCAGACTCCGAACGTTGCTTTATTTGCACCAGCCACAAACGAGACCGATCTATTGTGTGTGTTGTTGAAGATGCCAAAGATGTTTTGGCAATTGAAAACACATCGCAATACAATGGGTTGTACCATGTGCTCGGAGGAGTTATCTCGCCTATCAATGGTATAGGTCCTGCGGAATTGAAAATAGATTCACTCGTAAGCCGCCTTGAAAAAAATCAACACGAAATTCGTGAGTTGATTCTGGCATTGAGTCCTACTATGGAAGGCGATACAACAGCATTCTATATCAACAGACGGATTAAAGATGTTCAGATAAAAGTAAGTGTTATTGCTCGGGGTGTACCCGTTGGCGGTGACCTGGAGTATGCCGATGAAATAACATTAGGCAGAAGTATTATCGGTAGAACATTGTTTAATTAAAAGTCGCATCCCTACTTACTAACTAATCTGTGCTCGTGTCATGTTTCATGATCGACTGTCAATATGACAGAGTAGCGATCGGCATTAAATTGTGTAACAAAACGGCCTTTACAACACATCATTTTACAGGCTACCTTAATAAATTATAAATTCTTCTAATAAGCGGCTTTCAGTACCGTAAAAATTGAAATCCTTTCAATAATGCAGGGTTCCATGTTCCGATTTTAATTCTTTTCTTTGCAGGCTTCTTTCAGCAAACCAGTTCGCATGAACTTACGTAAGAAGTTTGTTGGTAAACAATTTTAAATTATAACATCTAAGGAATACTAAACACAATGAAAAAACTTTCTAACCGCATCGAAGCTATTGAAGAATCAGCAACCCTGGCCATGGCCGCAAAGGCACGTGAGTTTAAAACCAAGGGTATTGATGTTATTGGTCTAAGTCTGGGTGAGCCTGATTTTAAAACTCCCCAACACATCTGCGATGCTGCCAAGAAGGCTATTGATGATGGAAAGTATTTTGCATATCCTCCTGTAGCAGGTTATCAGGATTTACGCGAAGCATTGGCCGCTAAGTACAATAAAGAAAACAACGTACCCTATAAAGCTGAAAACATTGTAGTATCAAATGGTGCCAAGCAATCTATTGCCAACACTATGATTGCATTGATTAACCCAGGCGATGAAGTAATTGTATTCTCTCCTTATTGGGTAAGTTATGATGCACTTGTGCGCTTAGCTGAAGGTACACCTGTAATTGTTAAAGGTGGTATTGAAAATGATTTTAAAGTAACAGCAGCCCAGGTTGAAGCTGCCATCACTCCAAAGACAAAAGCAATTATATTCTCATCACCATGTAATCCTTCAGGTTCAGTTTTCTCAAAGAAAGAACTTGAAGCCATTGCTGCTGTTGTTCTAAAACATGAAGACCTTCTGGTTATTGCTGATGAAATTTATGAGCACATTAATTTCACTGGCGATCAAACCAGCATTGCATCATTACCGGGTATGTTCGATCGTACGATCACTGTAAATGGTTTTGCAAAAGGTTATGCTATGACTGGCTGGAGAGTTGGATACATTGCCGCTCCAAAATGGATTGCTGATGGTTGTAACAAAGTGCAAGGACAGGTTACAAGTGCTAACTGCTCTATAGCACAGCGTGCAGCGTTAGCCGCTGTTACGGGTGATATTGAACCAACCAACAAAATGGTTGCCGAATATCGCAAACGCAGAGAGATTGTATATGAGTTGTTGAAAGCGATCCCAGGTATTAAGTCTAACTATCCTCAAGGGGCCTTCTATTTCTTCCCGGATGTGAGCTCGTACTACGGCAAGTCTGATGGTTCTGTAACTATTAAGAATGGCGATGACTTCTGTTTGTACATGTTAGAGAAAGCACACGTATCATTAGTGCCAGGTGGTGCTTTTGGTGATGAAAACTGTGTTCGTCTTTCTTACGCAGCGTCAGAAAAAGATTTACGCGAAGCATTGAAACGTTTAAAAGAAACACTCGCTACGTTTAAGTAGTTTGTAATAACTTTAGTAAAAGCTCATGTTCAAAAGACATGAGCTTTTTTGTTTGTATTCAGACCGATTGATTTACTCTTCTTCAAACTGTTTCTCAAGAGGCAGTTGCTTTTCAAGGTCATGTAGCACCTTATCATCCAGCGGTGAGCTTTTGATTACGTTATAACTGTCCCAGAATTTTTTGTTATAGGGCAAGTCCTGATACTGCAGACTATAAGCGTGCATAATTTCACTTGCCCCGATGCGCTTGGGATTATTTGATTCAACTTGATTGATTAAAAGTTGTTGAAACAGCTCGGCTTCAAATTTCAATTCATTTGTTTTGATGTCGTACCATTTAACCTTTGAATTGACAGTCATGTAATTGAGATACATAACACCATCGTAGTTTTTAAAATCAATTACTTTTTTCAATCCGCTAAATCTGCTTACCATATTATTTTTTTTGCTGATAATCTCTTCTGAGGCACCTGTTTCATACTCGAGGTGAAGAATAGAAAAATCAGATTTATCGATATACAGAATGAGACTATAAGGCATGATGTTTTTTATGACATAAATCTCA
>DATJHZ010000383.1:0-5487 GCA_035493595.1 Cyclobacteriaceae bacterium
TATTAATGGAAAGCTTACAAAAGAATTAGTACAAAATCAGGAAGTTGTTTTTAATGGACAACTGCATCAGCTTGTTCCATCAGATTTTTATCTGAATTTTCTGAAATACTTTGTAGGATGGTTTAATCGTGATCTGGAAGATTATGTTTCGGAAGAATATAAACTTGAGATCTATGGAGTTTCTGAATCTGCCTCTCATGATTTTGACTATATCGCTTCTCCATATCAGCGTATCTTAAATTATCATGCAGCTCATGACATTGGTCACGCGTTGCAAAATATGGCATTGGTAGGTTGTACTTCATTTGGTGTATGGGGTGAGAAGTCAGAAGACAGCACACTTACAATAGGAAGAAACTTTGATTTTTTTGTAGGCGATGATTTTGCACAGGATAAGATTATAGCATTTTATAAACCGAAGTTGGGCTATCGCTTTATGATGGTAACGTGGGGCGGCATGACAGGTGTACTGTCGGGCATGAACATGGAAGGTTTAACGGTAACCATCAATGCAGCAAAGTCTGATATCCCTTCGGGCTCGGCTACTCCGGTATCATTGGTAGCGCGTGAAATATTGCAGTACGCTTCTACCATTGATGAAGCTTATGCTATTGCGGCCAAACGTAAAATGTTTGTTTCAGAATCATTTCTGATTGGGTCAGCAAAAGACAATCGTGCTGCTATTATTGAAAAGACGCCTGATGGTATTGATATCTTTGATCCTCATCAGAATCAGATTATTTGTACAAATCATTTTCAGGGAAAGACATTAGGCAATACTCAACTCAATCTCGATCACATTAAAACAAGTGCATCATCATATCGCTACAAACGCGTCGAAGAGTTACTAAGCCGTGATGAAAAGATCAGTGTACCTGATGTTGTTGCTATTCTTCGTAATCAATTAGGACTACAAGATCAGAACATTGGTTTGGGTAATGAGAAAGCCATCAACCAACTTGTTGCGCATCATGGAATCGTTTTTCAACCCGAGAAAAAACTGGTATGGATCTCCACTGCTCCCTGGCAACTAGGTAAATTTGTTTGCTATGATTTGAATAAAGTATTTAATGAGAAAATGACTACTGATCATGAAATTACAGACTCGTTACGTACTGTAAACGAAGACAGCTTTTTGTTAACAAAACAATATAGAGATTACACCAAGTTTGCCCGTTACCGTTTTCCGTTTGAGCCGCGTACGGATATGCAACCGGATAGTTTGATTAAATGGAATCCTGATTCTTACCACGCTTACATGCTAGCAGGTGATTATAATCTGGAACATAAAAATTATGCAGCTGCTGTTCAGAATTATGAAACAGGTCTTACGAAAGAAATTGCCACCGTTCAGGAACGGGAGCACATGGAAAAGAATTTAAAACGCTGTTTAGAAAAGCGACCATGATTGTAGGAACAGGCATTGATATCATTGAAGTACAACGCGTAGCCGACAAGGTTAATAAAGAAAACGGCTTTCGTGAAATGGTATTCTCTGCTGCTGAGATTTTATATTGTGAAAAAGCCGTTGACAAGGCAGAACACTATGCTGCACGTTTCGCAGCGAAAGAAGCTTTTCTGAAAGCAGCCGGTGGAGGGCTTACACTTGGCTATGAGTTAAAAGATATCGAAATTGTAAATGACGATCTTGGTAAGCCATCCATACAATTGAATAATAAGTTTGAAATTCTGGCTAGTGCCAATGGCTGGAAAAAAATTCATGTATCACTCTCGCATGTGCAAGCTATGGCTTGTGCAGTAGTAATTATAGAACAATGAAGTTTGTACCCGATATTGAGTTGCAATCAATAGATAGAATCCAATCCTATCAGGAAGAGAAGCTGAAAGAGCTTCTGATTTATTTGTCAACACATTCCCCTTTTTATAAGAAACATTTTAGAGAACATAAAATAGATATTCAATCCATTGTTAACCTGCATGATCTTGAAAAAATTCCTGCAATAACGAAAGATCATTTTCAGGAACATAACTGGGACTTTCTCTGCGTAGACAAGACAAAGGTAGTTGAGTATACCAGCACATCCGGCACAATGGGTAAACCCGTTGTTGTTGCCTTAACGGAAAACGATTTGCAACGGCTTGCCTATAATGAATGCATCTCCTTTGCATGTGCTGACGGTACACCTGATGACCTCTACCAGTTAATGGTAACGCTCGATCGCCAGTTCATGGCAGGTATCGCCTACTATGATGGCATTCGTAAATTAGGTGGTGGTATTGTACGCGTTGGTCCTGGATTGCCAGCCATGCAATTAGAAACCATTGAACGGCTTAAGCCTACCGTGTTAGTAGCTGTGCCATCGTTCATTGTAAAACTTATTGAGTTTGCCAATGTAAATGGTATTGATTTGAATAAGAGCTCTGTTAAAAAAGCAATCTGCATTGGTGAAAGTTTACGCTCAGCCGATCTTCAACCCAGTACGCTTACGAAGAAGATTCAGGAATTGTGGAATATAAAGTTGTATGGTACTTACGCATCAACCGAAATGCAGACTGCGTTTACAGAATGCGTTGAAGGACAGGGTGGACATCATCATCCCGAGTTAATCATTGTTGAAGTATTGGATGATCAGGAAAAAGCCGTTAAACCTGGTGAACCTGGCGAAGTAACAATAACGACTCTGGGTGTTGAAGGTATGCCGTTGTTACGTTATAAAACCGGTGATATAGCAGCTTATTATAATGAGCCTTGCAAGTGTGGCAGACATACGTTGCGTCTTGGTCCAATCATCGGGCGCAAGCAACAAATGATCAAACTTAAAGGCACTACACTTTATCCAACAGGAGTATTTGATATTATCCATCAGATTCATCACGTGAAAGATTATGTGGTTGAAGTTTTTAGCAATGAGCTTGGAACCGATGAATTGAAGTTGCATCTGTTAACTGAAGAAGCAGACAAGGAAGCTGTGGAGACACAGATCAACAATGCTTTTCAATCGAGATTGAGAGTTAAGCCATACATACATTTTGCAACACATTCAGAGATTGAAAAAATTCAGCTCAATGGCATGAGTCGTAAGCTGAAGAAGTTTATCGATAACCGGAAGTATTAGAAAGTAATAATAAAGGTAGTTCCGTTATTAACTTCACTTTCTGCTGAAATAGTTCCGCCGAGTGTTTCCACCTGGGTTTTCGTTAAGAAGAGACCAACGCCGCGGGCTTCTTTGTGCTCATGAAATGTTTTACGAAGTCCGAAGAGTTTCTCACCATGCTGTTCCAGGTCAATACCCAGACCGTTATCTTGTACGCGTAATACAGTTTTGCCTTTTTCAATACCTGTGTGAACAGTAATCTTTAGTGGCCTGTCTGGTGAGCGATATTTGATAGCATTGCTCAGCAAGTTTAGTATGATGCTTTCAAGGTAGGTTTTAGGATAAACAATTTCATTGCAGCGTTTAAAATCAGAATAGATTGTAGCATTGCATTTAATGATTTCACCTTCCAGATCATACTTCACTTTATTGAGCACTTCATCAAACTGAAGTGTGCTATGCTCAATATAAGTTTCTTTCTTTATGTGTAAAGTCTCCAGTAGATCATTCAGCGTATCATTTAAGCTGGCTGAAGTATTTTTTAATTTTTCAAAGATGACGGCGTATTCTTCTTTGGAGCTATCTTCATCAATTAATGAGATAAGTGTTTTGATGTTACCTACCGGCGAACGGAGGTTGTGAGAAATGATGTGAGCAAATTCATTAAGCTGATCATTTTGCTTTTGTAATTTATCAGCAGCGGCTTCAAGATTTTTCTTGGAGATCAGTAATTCTTCTTCAAACTTTTTACGCTCAGTGATATCAACAGCAGAAGCATAAATTAAATTTCTTCTTGTGTCTGATGCAGAACCCCAGAGAAGCCATTTGTAGGAGCCATCCTTACACTGATAACGATTCTCAAACGTCTGGAGATTATTGCCCTCCGTTATATGTACTGTAGCCTGATAAGTAGGGTCAATATCATCAGGATGTACAAATTCAATAAATGGTTTTGCACACAATTCTTCTTGTGACCATCCCAGCAAGGTTGTCCAGCTTGGATTTACCCGTTTAAAATAACCATCAAACCCTGCAATCACGGTAAGGTTTATAATGCTATTGAATATGCGATAATTTTCGTCTGCTACTTTTTGAAGTTCTTCTTCTGCAAGTTTTTGTGCGGTGATATCATTGATGAAGCCTTCAATAAGAATAAGTGCGTCGTCATGATAAACACCAATGCCCATCTCTTCAACCCAACGCCATTCACCAGATTTGTTTGCTAATCTATAGGTAAGATGAAAGCTTTCTCTTTTTGACAGCGCTCTATCGACGGCTTCAAAAATACGTGGCGCATCCTCCGGATGATAAAGCTGAACAAAGTTCATTCTTCCTGATATGAATTCATCTTCCGTATATCCGGTTATGTCTCTAACCTTGCTGTTGAGATAGAGCATGGAATATGTAGAGTCATTATTACATAAATAAATAATACCCGGAATATTTTCCGCCAGCGTTCTAAATTTCTGTTCACTCTTGATGAGTTTCAGTTCATCTTCCTTTTGCTCGGTAATGTCACGTATGCAGACCAACACATGGTCAGGTGAAATGAAATTGAATTTAGCATTACGCCACCGATTTTCTTTTTGCTTTTTGATTTTGTAATCAAGAAATTCAGGTTGTCCTGTTGCAATAACACGTTCTATAATTGCTTTATATTGATCAGATAGTTCATTGTCAAGTACCTGGAAGATCGTTTTATCAATAAGATTTTCACGAGGTCCAAACAATATTTCATCCCGCTGTGTCCATACATTTATATAGTTGCCTGCGCTGTCTATTTCAATAACAAGATCGTCAAGCGAATTTACCAGGGCTTTTAAATGCGCTTCTGATTGTTTTATTTTTTCATTGGTTTCCCGTTGCTCCGTTATATCTGATGCAATGCCTGCATAACCAATGAGCACATCGTTTTCATCCCACAGTGCCGTGACAGATAACATCACCGGAAACCGAGTTCCATCTTTTCTTACATAAATCCATTCATGACGGTCAGCCATCCGCGTGGCACGAGCTTTTGCGACCAATACGTCAAAGCCAGGATCTATCTTTTGATTTAATTCCCTGGAGACTACTTCTGCTTGTCGTATCATCTCTTCAGGATCATGCAGAATATAAGGCGTTCTATTGCCAATCATTTCCTGGGCAGAATAACCAAACATGCGTTCAGCTGCAGCGTTGAAACTGGTAATGATTCCTTCAGGTGTTGTTGAGATGATGGAGAGTTCGGTGGTGCTGATGATAGCTTCTTGTAAGCGGTAAGCACTAGCTAAAGCATTGAGGAATTTTTCCTCTTGGACATACTTTTCAGATAATGGAAAATTATCCATTGGTTTGGGCTCCTATTATAAAGATAGTGGTAATTAAAATCGAATGATACTAATAGCTTAAAAAAGTAACGGACTAATATCGCATTTTTATTTTATCCGCC
>DATJHZ010000384.1:0-6370 GCA_035493595.1 Cyclobacteriaceae bacterium
CTAAATTTCCAGCTATCAGGATTCTCAACAACAATGAGTTTGGGCATATTAAAAGTGTGAAGCTATTTGGGTTCGATAATCAGAAGATTGGCGTCATAGGTTACAATACCTAACAAGATGCTGTTAACAAGTCGGGGAAAACTAACAGCATATACTTGCCCTTTACCAATTGGATTGGGCTCCATAGGATCTGCCAGATAAACACAATTCTCATCTTCATCATACCCGCTAATAACGACAAAGTGTCCTACGGGTTCACCTTTAATGCTATCATAAACATTAAACTTTGGAATCTCGCGTGAAGACCCGTAAAGATAGGTTGCGCTTAGGCCTGTTAGCACGGGTACTGATTTTTTTAAGTAATCTTTAATCAACGAATCATTCAGCTCACCATAACGAAGCTCTCCACCTGACTCGAGAAATTTTATATAAGCGCGCGATGCTACCTGCAGTTTTCTTCGCTTGTTCTTAAAGGCCATTTGCTCCTTTAAACGTTTGATCATTTGTTTTGAAGAATCCTTAAACCAGGTAGGATCAAATACATTTAAGTTATAGGTATAGATGTAAGCTTTATATCCTCGCTTCAATGCATGATTACCTAACATCACGGCGAGTGTTCCACCATCTTTAAGTTGCTTTACTTCTTTAACAACTTCCTTTAACGAAATCTTATCGCCATAATAATTGTATAAGGCGTGAAGGCATGTTGGGCCACAAGTAACATCGTCTGGCTGGGCCTGGATATCAAAACCAAGGTTGAGTTCTTTGCGCATATTTTACCAGGATATTTTTAAAATCTTGGTGATGAGAATATCAAACACTTCAACCATGATCAATATGATAATTATATATTCAAGCAAATTACTTTCACGCTGATGAATAATCTCTCTAAAGACGCTGAGATTGTCTTCTATGATACGCAAGGTATATTCAATTTCGCTGAAGCGAACACGTAAATCGAAATGCTTCATCAGTCCTTTATGAAGGCCATCCAGAAACTCATCGTCCCAAACCAGATCGGGTGCATCGAATATGTAAATATTTTCTGCTATTTCATTTTGTGTATTCAAAGCACGCCCTAGAAATCGCATCATATTCTTGCGACTTATTTTCAATTTACCAGTAAGTTCAAGTTCGTTGGCAAAGCCTTTTACTTCTTCAAGCAAATTCTCTGTAACGCCATGATAATGATCAAGGGCAACTGACTGCGCCAGGTTAAACATGGTAATGCGGATAATTTTGGCATCAAGCTTACTGATGATCAGTTCATCAAAATCAAAAATAATATCACTACCTTCCTCTACTTTAATATCGTGGTCATCACGAAGCCAGTTGGTGGCGGGGGTTTTAAGAAAAGGTGAGATTGTTTTGATGGCATACTTCATCTCATCTTCGGTATATCCGGCAAAAACCACCACCCCGAAATTGAAATAGTATTGATACTTTTCACTACCGTAGGAGTAAAATAATTCAGACGAAGTATCTGCCAATGGCTTTATGTCAAAAAAGGCCTTAATCCCCTTAATATCAAGTTGATTGGCGACCAGAATAGCAGAAAGTTTTACGGTTTGATCCATATTAACTAAAGATATAAAGTTAATTTAACTGCCAACTCTTGTTTAGAGACAGAAAAATAACAATTATCGCCCCCGAGACGATTATTACAATTTACAGAATATCGGGTACAGTTTTAACACTATAGTTTTATGAAAAGATATATTTTAATCATAGCCTTTTCCGCCATTGTGCAAGGAGCCCTAGCCTGGGGCGCAACAGGACATAGAGTAACCGGTTGGATCGCTGAGCAACACCTGAGCAAAAAAGCGAGAAAGGAATTAGACCGAATATTAGCCCATCAATCACTCGCCATGGCCAGTACCTGGATGGATGAAGTACGCGCGGATTCAACCTATAAATTTATGGAAGACTGGCATTGGGTTACTATTCAGGATGGACACACATACGCAGACAGTGAGAAAAATCCAAAGGGCGACGTTGTTGCCACGATAGAGAGAATCATTGAGAAACTAAAAACACATAAGCTTAGTGCGAAGGAAGAGACTGAGTATGTTAAAATATTAATCCATCTCGTTGGCGACATTCATCAACCTCTACACGTTGGTGGTGGAAATGATCGTGGTGGAAACGATGTTAAAGTATCGTGGTTTAAAACTGAGAGCAACTTGCATCGTGTTTGGGATAGTGATATGATTGATGACACTAAACTAAGTTATACTGAATTAGGTCAATCATTAGAGAAACCCGATGCCGTCAAGGTAAGCACGTTACAAAAGGCTAAGCTATCTGATTGGGTAAGTGAGAGCATGAGCTACCGCAAGCAAGTATATGATATCGGAAATGGAAAATTAAGTTACCCTTACCCTTATCATAATTTCCATATTGTTAGAACAAGATTGATGGAAGCTGGTGTTAGACTTGCTGGAATACTTAATGAGATTTACGGAAAGTAAAATCTTGTTAGCGATCCTTCAGGCGAAATACAAATTTCAGGCCTGACCACACATCGCTTACAGCACAGACTTTAACATCAACGAGTCCGTTTTCTAAACCATAATTTCTGATCTTATTTTCATCAAGATCAGTCGCTACTTTAGAAGCCTTCTTGGGCCACGATGCCCATAGAAGGCCATTCTTGTTCAGATGCTTTTTTGCTTTAATGAAATGTTGTTGAAAATCTTTTTCATGAACAGCAAACAGATGTATAAAGTCTATCTCTCCTGCTAATTTAGTTTTAACGATTACATCTTCAGGCAATGGCGACACCCAACTTAGATATTCATCAGGTGCTTTTATTAGGTGCATAGTAAAAGAAGGCTTAATGCCTAACTTGTTTACAAGAGGAGTTGAGGAGTATCCGGCCATAAGCATAAATAAAAAAAGTCAGTACTGCCAGTGAAATTTACCTAAATCCATCCAAATGAATCCTCTCAATTTTTTCTAATCATTTCCTAAATAACTTACAAGTTACCATGAATTCTTACCTATTCATTTAAGGCTGATTTTGGTTATATTTGCATCGGAAAGTGTTGTCTCGTTAAAGTTTATTAAGTAATGCCTCGCCTATTCTTGTTAACCCTCATTCTGCTAAGTTTAAAATCCTCCGCACAAAATTTACAACAAGGTCTGGTAGCCTGTTACTCATTTTCAGGAAATACATTAGACGGATCTGGGAATAATAACAATGGAACATTGCACGGCCCAACTCTTACAACAGATAGATTTGGCGTTGCTAATAGTGCTTACAAATTTGATGGTAATAGTTACATCAGCATTCCGGGTAGCCCTATGGCTAATCCTAATTACAGCTATTCGATTTGGATATTTCTACAATCTATTCCAAGTTATGGAGACACATGGAACGCCATATCCATTGGTGACAATATTGACAGCAAACATCAAACTGTAAATGCAAGCAATGTTTACGCAACGGCGGGTGCCACAGGACTTACTTCTGGTGGATATAATATTGGTTCCCCGCCTACAACTGGAGTCCAGTCAGGTAGCCTTCCAAATACCAATCAATGGTATCACATGGTCTCTGTCAGAGACAATAACTCTATTACCCTATATATAAACGGGGTACTTATTGGCTCATCATCTACCAACGGAAATTTGCCATATTATGGAAATTCGTATGCTAATATTGGAGCACGTTGCAATCTGACTCAATTCTTTCAAGGAACTATAGATGATATTTCTATATATAAACGTCCGCTTACTGCACAAGAGGTTGGTATTCTTTATAACCAGGGCTTAGCATGTTCTGTAGTAGCTCCGCCTACGGCGAACAATGTAGCTATCTGCGGAAGTGGAAGTGCTGATTTAGCTGCAAGTGGTGGAACAACTTATAGATGGTATGACTCACCAAGTGGAAATAATATTATCTATACTGGAAATCCCTTTACTACCCCTGTTAGAACCATTACTACTGACTATTATGTATCGAATGTTGAAAATAATATTGAAAGCAGTCGGGTTAAGGTAACATTAACCATTTTTCCACAACCTCAAATAGTTTGTAATTTTTCAAAGAATACACAAATGAACAAGTCGGAAAACTTCTCGGCATTGATATCCTCTGGAACGCAACCATACACCTACACTTTTGACTTTGGTGATGGAACCGTGCAATCTTCAACTCAAGCAAATTTATCGCATCAATATACTTCAGAGGGTCAATACACTGTAACAATATCAGTAAGTGATGTAAATCTATGCGAAGCAACATGCTCTGATAAGATTCAGGTTTCTTCTGTAAAACCGCCAGAAACTAATACAGTTACACGGTGTGGTTCTGGTAGTGCTATGCTACTGGCAACAGGAGGAACAAGTTATCGATGGTATGATTCCGAAGAGAATGGAAATCTTTTATACGAAGGCAATCCATATATAACACCAGAGATAACAAAATCGATGGATTATTATGTTTCTAATGTTGAGAGTAACAAAGAAAGCTCTAGAGTTAAAATAACTCTTACTATTTTTCCTCAACCTAATGTAACATGTGTTATCCCAACCGATTTATTGTTACCTGATGTAGCTAAATTTTCAGCAAATGTTACATCTGGTACTGGACCATATCAATATGTTTTTGATTTTGGAAATGGTACTAAACAATCCACTTTAGATCCAACAGCAATGTATGCATACACAGCATCAGGAAATTATAATGTAAAAGTAACCGTATCTGATATCAACAATTGTACAGACTACTGTACAAAAAGCATTGAGGTTCTTGAAAATATTTTTATCCCCAATGTAATTACAGTCGATGCAGATACTTTAAATAACCGGCTTTCTGTTTTTATTAAAAATGGAGAAACTCATAGAACCTATATGGGATCCGAACATTTCAAACTCTTAGTTTATAACCGTTGGAGTAACCAGGTATTTCAAACTACGGATGTGATTAAAGGATGGAACGGAGATGATGTATCGCAAGGAACTTATTATTATTTAATCAAGCTCGGAAAAAGAAGATACAAAGGTTGGGTATCTGTATTAAAGTAAATAGCTTTCAAATAAAGCCAAAGCGCTTATACGAGGCATTGATTTTACGAAATCATAAGTGATCGCTGGCGAACATTTATGTTCAATATTGCCTTGCTAACATATTCAAAAAGCTCAAATCTGCTTTATTTAAGGGTACATTATGGTGGCATAGATTTGGGTATCAATTCTCCAAAATAGAACTGATGCTTAGAAATTATTTTAAAATTGCCCTACGTAATTTACTTCGTAACAGGGTTTATTCAATTATAAATATTTCAGGTCTTTCGTTGGGTGTAGCATGCTGTCTGATGCTGGTGCTCTACGTTCAAAACGAATTCAGTTATGACAGGCATCATAAGCGTCTGAGTGACTTGTACAGAATCGATACACAAATACAATCTAATATCATTGGGTTCGACAAAATGGGTACGGTCTCTCCACCCATCGCCATGACACTTCGTGATGAAATACCTGAGATTGAAGCTGCAGTTCGTATTTTAAATCCTCCAGGCCAGGCACAAAGTCTTATCAAGTATAAAGACAAGGTGTTCTATGAAAGCGATGGATACATTGCTGATTCAACCTTGTTTGATGTGTTTACTTATGACCTGACTGAAGGTAATCCTAAGAAAGCATTGACGGATGTAAACACGGTTGTTATTTCTGAAACACTGGCACATAAAATTTTTGGAGATGAATCAGCACTAGATAAAAATATTTCAATCACTCAAGGTGGACCACAAGTCAACTATAAAATTACTGGTGTATTTAAGGAAACAGGAAAAAGTTTTCTATACGCCAACTTCTTTACTTCCATGATGAGTGAAGGTATGGGTGAATACATTCGTAAAGATCCAGAAGCCTCTAACGAGTGGGCTGGTCAGAATTTTGTTCCCTCCTATGTAAAACTAACGCCAGGTCACTCTGAAGCTGCTGTAGAAAAGAAGATCAACGATGTATTAATTAAGCATGGCACCGAAGCCATGAATGTATTGGGCCTTCATAAAACATTATTTCTGGAACCTGTAAAGAACATCTATCTGAATTCTGAAACAGATAAAAATCCAAGAATCACTTTTATTTATATCATATTGTCGATAGCACTTTTCATTCTGCTGATTGCTTGCATCAATTTCATGAATTTGTCAACAGCTAAAGCAACAAAGCGCGCATCTGAAATGGGTATCAGAAAAGTAATGGGCGCATTTCGCAGCTCACTGATCAGGCAGATGCTTGGAGAAGCATTGGTGATTGTTGTCATCTCTGTTCTGTTAAGCATTGTACTTGTACAGATTACACTACCGCTATTCAACGAGCTCGCATCAAAATCAATTTCACTTACATCTGAAAACATCGT
>DATJHZ010000385.1:0-3438 GCA_035493595.1 Cyclobacteriaceae bacterium
AACGTATACATTTTTTGATTTGAAGACCCCTTTTAACCCCCAAAAAATTACCAGTGAGTCACTTCAACAGTTTCGTCACGTTACTGATCCGCTTGCCGATAACGTTATCAATGGCATTATAGCATCTGGTCAGGAAAAACAAATCAATCAAATATTGATGACACTGGTTCGGAATGATTCTTTCCAGACTGGTATGTTTTCTTCATTCGGTCCGGCGATAGCTGACTTGTTAGACAATTACATCAGGACCAGCGGAAACCTTCCGTCATGGGCCGATGCAAAACTTGTTAGCAGAGGTGAGCGTTTGTTTGAGCTCTATGGTCCTGAAGTTTTTATGCTGTTAAATGTAAGTTCGTTACCCATGTGTTATTGTTGTGGTAACGGAGCGCTTGTACTTTATGACACCGGCAGACTTTTATCATCCAACGGAAACGTAGATCCGCTTGCCCGCAGATTAATGGAGACTGCACAAATGATTGTCAATGTGCTTTCAAAAGGAGGGCTTTCGCCTAACGGAGGTGGCATTGTTACAATACAAAAAGTACGATTAATTCATGCCTCGATTCGTTACTACTTAAAGCAAGGACAATCAGCAACTCCATGGGATGCTGCAACGTTTGGTGAACCTATCAACCAGGAAGATCTGGCAGGTACATTAATGTCTTTCGGTCCGGTTATATTGGCGGGATTAAAACGATTGGGTGCTAACCTTAGTGTTGATGATACTAATGCATGGATGCATTGTTGGAACATTACCGGAAACCTTTTAGGCATCGATGAAACTCTTCTTCCCGATACATACGAGCAAGGATTTCAGTTAGCTACCGATATTCTGATCCATCAGGCACAACCTTCTGTTGCGGGTAAAGCCCTGGCAGATTCATGTGTGCTGTTCATGAACAAGATAGTTCCTGGTAATGCTTTTGATCATGTACCTGCATATTTGATGTGGTATTTTCTGCAAGACTTTAGTAAATCAAGTAATATAGATTTGCCCGCATGCATTGGTATTTCAGGTAAGCAAGATTTAAAAGATAAATTAGTAATTGAACTTACTCATTTTGTAACAAAAATATTAAACAAGGAAGAAACGCATGATCACTTCGTTTGTAAAATGACTGAATCGTTTAACAAACTTCTTCTTCAGGGCATGATCTATCACTTCAATGGTGGCAAGGGCGTGCAGTTTTATATTCCACCATCACTTCAGGCAAGCTGGGGTGTTATAGATGTTTGGAAAGATCATAAATCATCTCCTGCTGTTTTTGGAAACCGTTTAGCATGGCAAAAAAAATCTGAAACACTAAACCCATCATGATGCAAAAAAATTTACTACCTGGTTTAGATAAATCCACCACCATAGTTATTCTTATTACCGCGGGAATTTTGCTTGGGTGGTCATTCGTGAGTTCGGTCATGCAAGCAGGGCCTGTTTCAGCAAGTATTATTACCTATGGCCTTTATATATTTTATTGGATCTATGCCCTTCGAACAAAAAATCCGTTGGTACTCCGCCTTATGATTTTTGGAACTGTAGCAGGAGTGCTGGAGTTGGTTACTGATCATTACCTTGTTGATATTATTAACAGCCTTGTATATCCAGGACATGAGCCTATGATCTGGAGTTCACCTGCTTACATGCCCTTCGCATGGTCTAATGTAATTCTTCAATTGAGTTTTATTGGTGTGTTATTAACTTCGCGCTTTGGATTATTACGAGCATCGATTATGTTATGTATAGCAGGCGGCATGTATATACCAACCTATGAGCATCTCGCTAAAGATGCTGCCTGGTGGTGGTACAATTTTAACACACCGATGGTCTTCAATGCGCCTCTTTATGTTATTATTTGTGAAGCGTTGATCTCGCTTTCATTACCATGCATTGTGTATTACTCTGAACATAATAAGCTCACAAAAACTTTTATGTTAGGTGCATTAGAAGGAATTTGGATTTTAATTAGTGCCTGGTTAGGTTTTACAATTGTCAATTTAGTTTAGGGTGTCCACCATCAAAATAATTTCCTATGAATTTTGGCAAGTTTGAAGATTGGTATATTAATCCTGCTTATTACGAAGATGCCAAAGCTTTACGCAAAGCAAGACTGTTAGTGCGTGCATGTTTGCTGACAAGTCTCTTTTCAATTTCGTATGTAGCACTCAGCGTAGTATTCAGTTATGAAAAAGGCCTTTACTTCACGGGCTTTAATGTAATAGGATATTTCGCGTTACCATTTTTACTTCGGATAAAATTCCCACTATCCATTGTAGGAAATCTGTATACTACTATTGGTGCAATTACAGTTTTAGTACTCACCTGGTTTTCCGGTGGCATGTGGTCGGCTATTTATCCATGGATTATTGCTATTCCCGTGTTGGCGTTGCTAATCGATGGTAAGACTCCTGCTATTTACTGGACAATTTTTTCGTTTGGATGGATGGTGGCGTTTGGCCTGCTTGAATTAAATGGTACAAAACTTCCTGTTGAGTATAATGACGCGTTACGCACACTTTGGTTTATCTGCATTCTTCCAGGTCTGTTGCTCATCATCATTGTTGTATCATTTGTATTCGAAGGAAGTATGCAGCGAGCACTTAATGATGTAGAAGCTCAAAAAATAACTATCCAAAAACAATCTGTTGAACTTGAGAAACTAATAGAAGATAAAGACAACATTATCCGCATTCTGGCACATGATTTAAGAAATCCATTAGCGAACATCAGTGTGCTTACCAAGCTGTTGGAAAAACAAGTAACTGAAGAAGGACCTAAAGAAATGGTTGACATGATCAGCAGTGCTTCCAAAAATGCGCAAGTACTTGTTAAGCACGTATTAGAAATGGCAACACTGGAGTATCGCGATGGTGGTATTAAATTGTTGCCAACAAATTTTCAAGCGGTGGTGAATGAAGTAGTTCAATCGTTTAAGCAAGCATCCGAAAATAAAGGCATCGCTATTCGCACAACAGACTTTGATAAGTACTGTATGGTGATGGCTGACCTCACATACCTACGTTTGGTTTTGGAGAATCTTGTTTCCAATGCTCTGAAATATTCTCCTATAGGTAAAGAGATTAGTTTATCCATTGAAGCCACAAGTCAGCAAGTACAGGTTCGTGTAAGAGATTATGGCGTTGGAGTTCCTGTTACAGAAGAGGACAGGCTTTTCAAAAAATTCTCACGACTAAGCAATCAACCAACTGCAGGCGAGAGCTCCAACGGTCTCGGACTCTCACTCGTAAAACGCTACATGGAATTGATGAATGGAAAAGTGTGGTTTGAACGTCCTGTTGATGGAGGTTCTGTGTTTGCGATTGAGTTGTTGAAGGCTTAAACCACCCCGGCCTCTGGCCACCCCTCCTTGAAAATAAGGAGGGGAATGGTGTAGTGGAAACTAGTAAGGTTTCTTGCACGCAGGAAATACTTCAGGTCCAGTT
>DATJHZ010000386.1:0-19942 GCA_035493595.1 Cyclobacteriaceae bacterium
AAATGCACTAAGCATTTTGTCAACCCACTCTCGCTTAACGTTGAAGCCAATCAACATCCGACTTAACGTCGGTGTTGATCTGGCTTCATATCAGTATCTCATATAGATGTGATGCAAGCCATTTTGAGTGCTGACAGAAACATAATCGTCGAGATTATGTTTCGAAAATTTCCTCAACCTGAAGGCCCACACAAAAAGCCGTGTGTGGCTTTTTGTGTGGGCCTTCAGGTTCTTAATGTGCCCTGCACTGAATTTTAATCCGTGCCTGTGTAAATCGGGCACGACCAGATGGGTCTAGTCTGTGCCATTGGCTGACCATGTAATACTATGTTGTGTGATCGAAATTTCTCAAGACAATGGTAATTTCTGATTCAGTAATCCAGAAGTTCTTGCAGCGCCTTTCTAACTTTCTCTACACTGGGCAGCATCATTTTTTCAAGCTCAACATTTAAAGGAACTGCAGGCAAATCTACAGCACCCAACGTCCAGACTGGTGCATCAAGATGTTGAAAACATGCTTTCGATATTCTTCCTGCAAGTGACTCAGCAAATGAATTAAGTAATGGCTCTTCTGTTAATACCAATACTCTACCATGCTTTTTAACCAACTCAACAATCATCTCCCAGTCAATGGGATTAAGTGTTCGTAAATCTAAAATTTCCACTTGTGCAGGAAAAGATTTCGTGGCCTCTAATGACCAGTATACACCCATTCCATACGTGATAATTAAAGCAGATTCTCCTGCTGTTACTTTCACTTCATCAGCTTGCTGAACGCTGTTAGCCTTACCTAACGGGATAATATACTCCTCATCGGGCTCAATTGTTTTTGCATTAGCAGTGCCCGGTACTTTTGACCAGTACAAACCTTTATGCTCCAGCAACACAACGGGATTAGGATCATAAAAAGATGCCTTCAACAATCCCTTCATATCAGCAGCATTAGACGGATAGACAACTTTTATTCCGCGTATGGTTAATAAAGTAGATTCTATACTCCCCGAATGATAAGGTCCGCCTCCACCATAAGCGCCTATAGGTACCCGTATCAGAGATTGAATGGGAAACTTTCCATTGGTGAGGTAACAACTTTTAGACAACTCTTCTACAAGCTGATTCATTCCCGGCCATATATAATCGGCAAATTGAATTTCAACAATAGGCTTCGCTCCTACTGCCGACATACCGGCGGTTGATCCTACAATGTAAGCTTCCTGAATAGGTGTATTAAAAACGCGCTCATCGCCAAATTTCTGAGCAAGTGTCGCTGCTTCCCTGAAAACACCACCGAGTCTTTTTCCAACATCTTCTCCATACAGTAACGACTCCGGATGCTTTCGCAGAATTTCTTCAACAGCATGAAGCGCTGCATCTACCATCAAAACTTTTTCAGCTCCTTTCGGAGAGCGTATTCCTTTTTCTTCTGTAACTGGTGTTGGTGCAAATTCATGTAAGTCAAAATTCAAAGGCTCCGGATCTGGAGAAGACAACGCTTTATTGTAATCTGCCAATACACGATGACTCACACGTTCTTCAATCGCTGATAGCTCTTTGTTTGTTACGCCCAACTGGTTAAGAAATTCCTTAAGTCTTACGATAGGATCATTCTGTTTCTGCTCCTCCAGGTTAACACCCCGATACCATTCTTTTCTCACACCTGAAGTATGATGACCAAGCAACGGACATTTAGCATGAACTAAAACAGCATTGCGTTTTTCACGCACATAATCAATAGCTTTTTTTATACCGAGATACGAATCAACAAAATCAGCACCATCAACACTTATTCGCTCCATGCCTTTAAAGCCTGCAGCATACTCGTATGCATTCATGGAACGCATCTCGTTGCCCGTTGCTGAAATTCCCCAATCATTATCCTGAACCAGGTAAAGAATAGGAAGCTTCTTCAACGCGGCCATCTGAAAAGCCTCAGCAACTTCACCCTCTGTTACAGATCCATCACCTAGTGAACACAATACAACAGGTCTGTCATCACCTTTCAATAATCCTTGTGATTCAAGATAAGCAAGTCCGTGTGCCATACCGGTTGCAGGTATAGCCTGCATGCCGGTTGCTGAACTTTGATGTGGTATAATCGGAAATCCATCGCGTCGTAAAGAAGGATGACAGTAATAGGATCGTCCTCCTGAAAAAGGATCATCGCGTTTTGCCATGAGTTGTAACATTAACTCATAGGGCTCTAATCCTATTGCTAATAAAATAGAATCATCACGGTAATATAGCGAAGCATAATCGAATGAATGGAGCTGCAAACCGGTAGCGATTTGTATAGCTTCATGCCCGCGCGAAGTACTGTGAACATACTTACTGCAAACCTCGCGATTCTCTTCATACGTATCAGCCATTTGCTTGGCTGTACACATCAGTTCGTATGCGTGCAATAAAGTTTGTTTGTCGGGCAATAATTTCGATTGAATGCTGGCTTTTGTGGTCTCTTCAACAGCCATCGTTCATTTCTTTATACCGAAATATAATCATTTTGTTCTAACTCAAAACACTATATCACACCAAACACTACGCGTCTTTTTATACCTTTATGGCCACAATTTTGATATGATTACGAAGGAAATAATAAGCACCTGGTTCACATCTTTACAGCAAGACATCTGTCGCCAGTTAGAAGAAGCTGACGGCCTTGGCAAGTTTAAAAACGATCAGTGGGACAGGCCCGGAGGTGGTGGTGGTAATTCATGTGTTATAACGCATGGTAAGATTATCGAAAAAGGTGGTGTTAATTTCTCGGCCGTACATGGCACAACTCCCGAACCTGTGCTAAAATCACTTAATCTGCCAGTTGATCAGGCAATTGATTTTTTTGCAACTGGCGTTTCCATTGTCATACATCCGCACAACCCTATGGTGCCCATCATTCACATGAATGTGCGTTACTTTGAAATGAGCAATGGTATTTTCTGGTTTGGTGGTGGTATAGATCTTACGCCGCACTATGTGAATGAAGACGATGCCCGGTTCTTTCATCAGCAATTAAAATCAGCTTGCGATAAACATCACCCATCTTATTACCCTGAATTCAAAAAGTGGGCAGATGATTATTTCTTCATCAAGCATAGAAATGAAACAAGAGGTATTGGCGGAATCTTCTTCGATTATCTGAAAGAAGACAATACTTTCACCAAAGAAGCCCGGTTCAATTTCATAAAAGAGATAGGCTCAACGTTCGCGCCCACATACACACATTTCATGCGAAAAAACCATTCGCTTCCTTTTACTGAAAAAGAAAAGCAGTGGCAATATCTGAGAAGAGGCCGCTATGTGGAGTTCAATTTGGTATGGGACAGAGGCACTCGCTTTGGCCTAGATACCGATGGCCGCACCGAGTCCATTCTGATGAGTCTCCCACCCCAGGCCCAATGGGAATACAACCATAAACCTGAACCAGGAAGCAACGAACACCATACACTAAGCTTCCTTAAAAAGGGCATCCGTTGGGTAGAATAAGACTTATCTTCTTACTTGGTTTCTAGTGGAAATAAAGTTAATTTCCTTAGGCAGTTTGGCAATACTGAAATCCAGACACCGCGGCTAAGACATGAAGTTACTTTTTGCCAAAAAAACTTCTATTAAACTCATTATTGGGTTGGTATTGCAGTTATTGATGAGCAATCTACTTGTTGCTCAACCCGACAACCTGGAATTTGAATCATTTACAACTAACAACGGTCTTTCTCAAAACGAAGTATTCAGCATTGTTCAGGATAAGAAAGGTTTTATATGGATGGGCACTGATGAAGGCCTGAACAGGTTTGATGGTTACGAGTTCAAGGTATATAATCACAGCATCAGCAATAAAAACACACTTGCCGATAACTCAATCCATGCACTGGCCCTTGATGATGATGGCACACTCTGGGTAGGCACAGCAAACGGGCTTTGTCGCTATTATCCTGAAACAGAAATTATCGAGCGCCTTGAGGTTAACTATACCGATGTGAAAACACCCAATGGCACAGGGGTTAACAAAATATTTAAAGACCGTAATGGCAACATGTGGATTTGTTATCTCGGTAGTGGTGTGGATGTGTATTCAAAAGAAAAAAAAGAATTTCATCAATATTCATTTAACAGTAAAAACGCAAATCATATACGCGATGATTACGTGAGTGCCTTGCAATTTATGCCCGATGATTATACACTTCTGGCAACTCGTCAGGGCATTCAGGTTATCGATGATAAGAAAAATGCTATTGATCATGCAGAGGCTCTGAAAAAATATCCATGGCTGGATGAGATCGATAATTCCATGACTTGTTTTCAGCTGTGTTCAAAAAATAAAATCTTGTTGATCGGAACAGAGCTTCATGGTTTCTATAAAATAAATTTGGAAACAAACGAGATTAAAAATTTCAATACTGCAAACAGCACTATAAAATTCAATAACAACATACCCTCTATACGGGAAGATTCAAAAGGGCAACTTTGGATTGGCGGCGAAGCGATTTATTTATTTAATGTCGATACTGAAAAAATAATACCCTACAATGAATATGGCAGACGTGATGAGGTAACGTTAAAAAATCCTATCCTTTCTATTTTCGAAGATCACGATCACAACATCTGGTTTGGCACATATAGGGTTGGCGTTTTGAAATATAATCCGTCAAACTTCCAGATTCTTCATTTTCCGAGTATGCAGAATGAAACGGCAGCTCGCCATGATCAGGTATTATCATTTATGCAAGACGCTGAGAGTAATATTTGGGTCGGCACTGATGGCAGTGGTCTTTACAAATTGCGAAAGAATTTTGAAGGATTTGATAAAGCACCCAACAGTAAAGCCTTCAGTTCGCAGGTAATAAAATGTATTTATCAGGATAGTGGTGGGTTGTTCTGGATTGGCACATGGGATGGTGGAATGATCAGATATAATCCTAAAACCAAAGATGTCAAGATCTTCAGTCCCCAAATGAAAAACTTCGGCAGCCGACATGTTTGGGATATTGTAACCGACAGTCTCGATAATTTATGGATCGGAACATTGCGCGATGGCCTTTGTTACTTCTCCCCTAAAACATCGTCATACGTCTACTACAAAAATATTCCCGGAGACACCACATCGCTGGTTAACAACGACATTCTATCGCTTCTTTTTGATTCTCAAAAAAATTTATGGATTGCAACTTCTAATGGAGTAAGCATCATAAAATCTGGTACGAAAATCTTCAAGAATCTGGAACCGGTTAAGTTTCCTGATCTCAATCTTAATGTATTGTGTTTCTATGAAGACGAACAAAACAGAATGTGGCTCGGTACTAACGGCGGTGGAATTATTGTAGTAGATAAAAATCTGAAAGTAATCAAAACCGTTACTGAGAAAGATGGATTGCCAAGCAGTACGATCTGCGCTATGAGAAAAGATAAAGATGGCAATCTTTGGATCAGCACATACAAAGGAATTGTGAGAATGGATCATCACAATAAAAATCTTACCATAATACCGAAAGTTGGACTACAGGGAAATGAATTCATCCCCAAATCAAGTTTCTATACCAGAGAAGGTCAGCTGATGTTTGGTGGAGTTCACGGCTTCAATTTATTCAAACCCGACAGCCTTGATCTGACAAGACCAACACGCGAAATTGTATTCACATCATTTAAAATACTTAACAGTGAAATCAGTCCTGACGTATCCTACAACGACAGAGAAATATTAAAAAAATCAATTACCGAAACTTCCGAGATCCATCTCACTTATAGCGACTATGCTTTTACCATAAGCTTCTCGCCTATGCTCTATTCTGATCAGGAGAGTGTACACTTCAGTTACATGCTTGAAAATTTTGATCAAAGCTGGTTATACACTTCATCCGATAAACATTATATTCATTATACAAACCTGTCGCCAGGCGAATACATCTTACGCGTGAAGAGTTCGTTCGATGGCATTCACTGGTCAAGCAGTGCAAAACAATTAAAGATTATCGTTACGCCGCCGTGGTGGGGAACACTCTCCTTCAGGCTTTTTGCTACTGTAGCTTTCATACTCTTTCTATTAATTCTATACCGGCTGCGCGTGAGATTCTTATACAAGCAAAAATTAAAACTCGAGGAACTCGTTCACACCAGAACAAATGAACTTGAACGGTCTAACTTTGAAATACAAGTACTCTTAAGAGAAGTCGATAACCAGAAAAAAGATATTGAAGCAAAGAACCATGAACTTCAATCAATAAATGAAGAGCTCTCGGCTCAATATGACTCACTTGAATCGAAAAGCGACGAGTTATATAAAGCGCAGGGAAAATTGCAGGACATCAACTCTAACCTTGAAAAATTAATTGATGAGCGTACACAAAAATTAAATGAAACACTGCTTGAACTAGAAACCTTTCTCTACAGAGCCTCTCACGATTTGCGCGGTCCCATATCAAGCATGCTGGGTCTTGTAAAAGTAGCAGAGATGGAACCCGTATCAGAGCTTGGAAAAAAATACCTCGAGTTCCAGGAGAAGAGCATCATCAGGCTTGAGCGAACCCTTCAGAAACTAACACAAAAATATAATATCCTGCAGACGAAAGTCTCCAACGAGATTATCACCAAACAAACCATCCAGAATCTGCTTTCACAAATCTCGCTGGACATGACCTCTTACCGCGAAGAAGATCTTGACATTAACATAAGTTCGGAACTAAACTTTCAAACGGATCGAAATATGTTACGGATCATTCTGACGAACTTACTGGACAATGCTTTTTTCTTCACCGTTAAAGCTGCTGACAAAAAAGTATTATTGGATATCCGAAGAAATCATAGTGCAGTGATCATCTCTGTTTCAGATCAGGGCCCCGGCATCAAGAGCGATATTAAAGGCAAGATCTTTACCATGTTCTACAGAGGGCATGAATTATCTACCGGTAACGGCCTGGGGCTTTACCTCGTGAAGAGCGCCCTGGAGAAAATTCATGGCAAAATTGAAGTTGAAACTGAGGAAGGAAAATATTCCAGGTTTATTGTGAAGCTGCCATTGGATGCATGATCTTTCTGTGTATGGAATAGCCTAATTTACGATTTCAGATTTACGAGGTACGATTACTGATAACCGATTCATTAATATTAAGAGATTACTATCTACAATGGACTATTGACCGATGATTCTTAACTAAAATCCCTCAACCTGGGTTTTGATTCTCTTTTATCTTTACAAAGTGAGATTGTATAATTTCATCCAACTCATTAGGTGAAAAACCCAGCTTCCCTGCCACCATAGAAATAAGTTCAAGTTCCGCCTGGGCAAATTCGCCATCAACCAATGCCAATGTGATCATCTGTTCAAGCTGCAGCTCGCGGTCCTCCATGTTCTGAGGAATGAGGTACACATACTCCTCACCTTTATTCAGCATAACGTTCAAACGATCCAGTGGGATACCTTGTTCGTAGGCTATCTTGGACAGAGCAACTCGTTCCACTTCCTCAATCTTCCCGTCAACAACAGCTAAGGAAATAAGATTTCGAAAGTGCTCAAGTTTAGTTGGATTCATCATGAAATTCTAATTTCAGTTTTTAATGTTTCAGGGTATTTATCTGTCTTGATGGTAAGCCCAAAGAAGCTTCTAAATTCATTTAACAGACTTTCTATTCTATCTAAAGTAAAGGAAATTAAAATCCAAAGAAAAAGGTATGGTGCATTATTTTCCATTTCCTGACCAGAATCAGATAAAACAGAGCACACACCTGATCGAAAAATATGTGTAATGTGTTAAAAGTGGTAATATTGAAATCTTAATAATACCATAATTGTTTGCTATCGTTAAATGGACTCAAAATTAATCACCATCAAGGTTGGCTCTAACGTAATCACAAATGCCAAAGGCTACCCTGATGAACAGGTAATCAGCAATATTTCAAAGCAGATTGATGCCCTTCAAAAACAAGGACACCAGGTACTTCTCATCTCTTCGGGAGCCGTAGCCGCAGGCCGCAGCATCTACCAGTTCGAAAAGAAGACTGACACTGTGGCCCAACGCCAGGTGCTCGCCTCTCTTGGACAGGTCAAACTCATTTCCATGTACAAAGCGGTATTTGATAAGCTCGGAGCTCTCTGCTCACAAGTGCTCGTTACCAAAGAGGACTTTAAGAGCCGCAGTCATTACCTCAACATGCAAAATTGCCTTACAGCATTGCTCACTCATCACATCGTGCCTATCATCAACGAAAATGATGTGGTGTCAGTAACCGAACTGATGTTTACCGATAATGATGAACTGGCCGGCCTCGTCAGTGCCATGATGAATGCTGACATCCTCATTATCTTAACCAACGTAGACGGCATCTATGATGGCGATCCGGAACAGCCCGGCACTTCCATCATACATCAATACGACAGCGCCAAAATAAAACTTGAAGAGATTGCCACCAGTAAAAAATCCGGGTTTGGTCGCGGTGGTATTCTCACTAAATGTCGCACAGCCGAAAAAATTGCCGGCATGGGTATACCTGTGCATATAGCCAACGGTAAAACAGAAAACATTATTCAGCGCGTGTTGCAAAACGAAGTGATTGGCACACACTTCCCGGGTAAAAAACTGGCATCAAGCATTAAAAAATATATAGCACACGCATACGAAGAGCCGAAAGGAAAAGTAGTAATCAATGAAGGAGCCAAAAAAGTTTTGCTCTCGCAGAAAGCTACCAGTCTGTTGCCTGTTGGTATAACACAGGTCATCGGCAAGTTCAAGAAAGGCGACATCATCAGAATTGTAGATGAGGCGGATCATGAACTTGGTATGGGGCTGGCGCGTTACAGCTATAAGAAAGCCAAAGAAGTTATTGGCGTGAAGAACGAGAAACCAGTGATCCACTATGATCACTTATATTTGCATTAGTGGCCTCATCCCAAACCCTTCTCCTAGGGAGAGGGATTTAGGGTGAGGCTCCAAACACACTTAACAATGAACAACACATTTATAGCCGTACAACAGGCAAGCCGGAAGCTTGGATTATTACCTGAGCAAAAGATCAATGTAGTTTTAAACGCATTGGCTGATAAGGCTATCGCAAATATTGATATCATCATAAGTGAAAATCG
Organism: Cyclobacteriaceae bacterium; assembly: GCA_035493595.1. GTDB lineage: Bacteria > Bacteroidota > Bacteroidia > Cytophagales > Cyclobacteriaceae > DATCRE01. The sequence continues at coordinate 9,065 of DATJHZ010000386.1, forward strand.
TAAAGACCTTGAGCGCATGCCTGAAAGCGATCCACGATATGATCGCCTGAAACTTACGGAGCAACGCATTAAGGATATTGCCAGCGACTTACGAAATGTGGCAGCTCTGCCCTCACCTCTTCACATCAGCCAGGAAAAGAAAACACTTGCCAACGGACTTGTCATTGAAAAGATCAGTGTACCTCTGGGTGTGATTGGTATTATTTATGAAGCACGACCAAACGTAACGTTCGATGTCTTCTCGCTTTGTCTCAAATCTGGTAACGCATGTTTATTGAAAGGTGGAAGCGATGCCGAGTTCTCCAATACACAAATCGTTAAGATCATTCACGAAGTTTTGAAAGAACATCTTGTAGATCAAAACATCGTGGCCTTGTTACCTTCTGATCGTTCTGCCACGCATGAACTACTCAACGCTGTTGGTTATGTTGATGTAATCATTCCTCGCGGTAGTCAGAATTTGATCAACTATGTGCGGGATAATTCTAAAGTGCCTGTTATTGAAACCGGTGCTGGTATTGTTCACACTTACTTTGATGCCAGTGGCGATACACAAAAAGGTGCTGACATTATCTTCAATAGCAAAACCCGTCGCGTGAGTGTTTGCAATGCGCTGGATTGTCTCATCGTTCATGAATCACGATTGACTGACTTGCCTGCGCTAACAAAACAACTTGCTGATAAAAATGTAATCATCTACGCCGATGAAAAAGCATTTCGTGAGTTAGAAGGAAATTACCCTGATACTTTACTACAACCTGCTTCCGCTGAACATTTCGGCACGGAGTTTCTCGATTATAAGATGAGTATTAAAACTGTTGAAAGTTTAGATGAAGCATTAGATCACATTGCACGCTTCAGTTCTAAACACAGTGAAGCCATTGTTGCTACCAACGAGAATACCATAAAAACATTTCTCAATGCTGTTGATGCTGCAGCAGTCTATGCCAATACATCTACAGCCTTCACCGATGGCGCACAATTTGGTTTGGGTGCTGAGATAGGCATCAGCACACAGAAGCTTCACGCACGCGGGCCTATGGCATTACGCGAGATGACTTCGTATAAATATTTAGTGATTGGAGATGGGCATGTGAGGAAGTAATAAACTTCTGGAGACATCTCTATTGATTTTAAAGCCAATCAAAATTTAGTTGTCTTAAGGCCAAAGCGGACACTGATAAGAAGTTAGGCACACAAGGGGACCCTTGCGCGAAAGACCTGAATTGATTTAAAATAAAACGTCCGTCCTCTGTAATGAACAAGAGGACGGACGTTAAACCAACTATTGTTTTATCTCAATTTACATTTTCATTCAATAAAACATTTATAGTCTCGTTGAAACGCTCAACATATTGATCGTAATAAAATCCTGTGCCTGGTCCTGAGAAACCCGTGTGGATAGATCGTACCTTGCCATCTTTTCCAATGATAATTGTTGTTGGAAAAGCCATCACACGGTTTAACATCGGCAATGTTTCTGATGCCTTATCTTTATCATTAGTTCCTGCAATCACAAAATTATAAGGCACTTTCAGTTTATCAATCATTTTACTAACGCGGCTGCTGGCATACGAGAAGTCACTCTTACGTTCATAAGCAAGCCCAACAACTTCAACGCCACGCATTTTATTAGCATTATACCAGCCCGACATAAAAACTGTTTCATCCATACAATTAGGACACCACGTACCAAAGATCTGAAGTATCACTACCTTACCATTATAGCGTGGGTCAGGGAATTTTACTTTTTTACCTTTAACATCTGGAAAAGTAAATTCGATATGGTCATATCCAGCCTTCAGATAAGTAAGCGATTCAGGGTCAGGAAGACTGGCATTCTCATTCTTTTCTGCTGACCAAAATTCCGTCCATGTTTGTCCTGAATAAAATTCACCTAACAATGTACCATCAGGTTGTTTTATAGCTGTAAACAAATAAGCATGATTTCCATCGAAAGCACTGAGATGTAAAGAGCTATTGATAACATTACCCTCAAGATAACGGAAGTCACCTGTAGGCGTCAGGAATGTTCCAGTAACATGATTGCCCTGCTGTTTAAAAACACCAATAGCAGCCGATGTGTCAGCCTCATGGATAAACTGCACGCTGTATTTACCACTATAATCCGGTTCTTGTTTCTCTGGTGTGTTAGTAGGCAATTCAAATCGATAAGTCTGTCCGTAAACTGCCTGAAATGGCACGTGATAATTCTGTTCGTAATTCTTGACAAACACTCCAGTAAGTGAATCGCCATGGATTCTGGCTTTTATGTTGGCATCAAAAATATGCAACACGATATTAATCGAGTCGTCCTTTATATTCACTTCATCCAGTAACAAACGCTCTTCAGCATTCATGATGTAGATATCATACCCTCCTGAGTGATCTGTCACCACGTTAAAGTTAAACGGCAACTGAAGTCCTTGTATTTCCAGCGTAGCCCTCCAGATTCCAGTCTTTAATTGTTTTCTAGGACTTGCGTAAGAGAATGCATTTACCAATAGGCACAGCATTATAGCAGCCAGAATTATTTTGATTCTTTGTATCATGATCCGATTAATAAAAAGTTTAGGATTATCAATCTGCAAATGGAAACAAAAACCCCTCTAAGTATACACGGTATTTATCAATAGACTTGTGTGCTTTGAATACGCAGAATGTTGTCCGTAAAATCACGGATACATTGTGCACTTGTCTCACTTGTATGTCAATAATTTACGGGAATCCGTCGCCCCCACTTCTCGCTGATTTAAAGCTCCAACCGATTTAGAATATCCCCTACCTCTAATATTTTTTTATCAAAATTATTGCGCAAGTAAATACTTGCATATATATTTGCAAGCATATACTTGCGCATTATGGAAGCCAGACGAGACGTATTTCAGGCCATTGCAGACCCAACCAGGCGCCAGATCATCGGTATGCTTGCTCAGAAGTCATTGAATCTCAATGCTATTGCCGACAACTTTAGCATGACGAGGCAGGCCATATCACTTCATATAAAGATCCTGGAAGAGTGCGGTCTTATAAATATTAATCAGCAAGGCCGCGAGCGATTCTGTGAAGCCAAATTCGATAAACTCAATGAAGTATCAGAATGGGTAGAACAGTACAGGCAGTTCTGGGAAAGTAAGTTTGACTCTCTCGAAAAATATTTAGATAAACTTCAAAAAGACAAGAAACATGCAAAAAAAAGAAAGTAACACGGCCGATCGTGAGATAAAAATTTCTCGCTTGTTTAATGCACCCATAGAACTGGTTTGGGAAGTATGGACCAATCCCGATCATATTAAAAAATGGTGGGGACCAAATGGTTTTACCAACACCATTCACAAGATGGATGTTAAAAAAGATGGTGAATGGAATCTCATCATGCACGGTCCGGATGGAACCGATTACAGCAACAAAAGTATTTTCAAAGAGGTCATACTGCATAAAAAAATTGTGTACGAACACATCTCCGGTCCGAAATTTTTAGCAACGATAGAATTTGAATCACGAGATGAAACCACTTTTATCAACTGGCACATGCTCTTTGAAACACGAGATCAATTTATACAGGTCGTGAAAACATTTAAAGCAGATGAAGGCCTGAAACAAAACATTGAGAAGCTTAATCATTATGTACAAACACAACTCTCTATACGTAAACAATTAAAAAATACCAAGATGGCAAGAGTAAGCACCTATCTGAATTTTCCTGGCAATACCGAGGAAGCATTCAACTTCTACAAAAAAGTTTTTGGAACCAATTTTACCGGTGGTGGCATCCAACGATTTGGCGACATCCCCGCGCCTGAAGGAATGCCTCCCCTATCTGATGCTGATAAAAAATTAATCATCCATGTTGAACTACCTATCACCGGTGGTCATGTTATCATGGCTACAGATGCCGCTGAAAGCATGGGGTTAAAAGTAGAATATGGCAACAACATACACATCAACATTGAGCCTGATACAAAAGCAGAAACAAAACGATTATTCGATGCACTCTCTGTCGGTGGCAAAGTAACCATGGATCTCCAGGATATGTTCTGGGGTGCCTACTATGGTAGCTGTACCGATAAGTACGGAATTAACTGGATGTTTAATTTCACAGAGAGCAAATAGTTCTCAGCTATTACAATAATATTAATACAAAGGAAGGAGCACATGCTCCTTCTTTTATTTAGACTTCTCAAGTTTATGCTTTGTACAAACAGCAGAACATACTACTAATTTCATTTCCACCACTCTGAATTTTCTTTCTTCCTGGCATCTTCAGCAAGTTTGTCTTGCGATCCGAAATAAGCTTGCTTGTAATTCAACCAACCGTTTGCCATGTATTTTGCATCCGGAATAAATTCGCCTGATCCACCATCCAAATCTCCAGACATGGGTATTCTATGATCTCCCCAATTACATGGCTTTGAAATTTTTCCTCCATAACTGGTCCATGTGCCTACAAACTCATTGTTACTAAAACCGTCAGCATCACCATTAAGATCGTCATACTGAATTATCCCTTGCTTGTCTATATAAAATTCTGTTTTAAAACTTCCTTTAAATTCTCCCACATGCTTTTGTGATGGGTTTTCATAAAATGTATAGTCTCCAACAATAACTCCTTGCTTTACATCACTTTCAGATTCTTTAAGGTAATATGCTCCCGTTATTTTTAATGTTCCCTGAAATTCACAGACATTATCTTTTACCATACTTTTTCCGTAAACAAAATACTGATCAGTTACAGCTTTGTTTTTAATAACCGAAACAAACTTCATCCTGATTCGCTGATACTCCGACCCTATGAATCCCATGATCGAGGCGTTATTTGTTCTGGTCAACAGTTGCCCAATGTCAAATGATAAAATCTCGTTCTTTACATCTTTGGGATTGATGTAAGCGCTCTTTGAAATTTCAGTCTTAAATTTCTCGCTGTTATCCTGTCCGGATACAATTGTAGATATCAGTAATAGAAATAATGCTCCAGGTAATTTCATATTTTGTCTATTTATTGAATTGATCTTCAACTATCCACTAACACAAGATAGAAAATCTATACATTAAAATTAAGCTTTACTTAAGTGGCTCAAATCTTTCTTTTTGCGCAGCAGATACCATGGCATCGAATATTGTAATCAGATCTGTTCCGGTAGCTTTTATCATAAAAGCATAGTCCAGCTCTTTGCAAAAACTATTGGGAGAATCAATCATAAATTTCATTGACTTGTACTTATTCTTAAACTCCGATATTTTCTTTGCTCCATCTTTTGTTTTCACAAATGGAATCTTACAGCTAATTTTTAAATAACCAAGTACCTTTGCTCTGCTATCGAGATAAAAATAAAATCCGGTTTGATAACCCCGATGCTCGCCCATCAGGCGCTGTGATTCAATTTCCTTGTATCCGTCTTCTTTCAAATCATTTATAAGCTGTGAGTTCTTGATGGCACTTAGTAATTTTAATTTGCTTTTATATTGTATTACCAGGTATCCGATAAACAAACCTGCCAGAATGAAGATTATATTACTTTCCATGTTATCTCAAGACTTCGTATTAAACTGTAATAGAACTTCTGATTCTCTCGTTCATTATTATCTTTTTAATAATCTTATCTGTCACCGCAATTTCATATCTGGTAAGTAATAAAAAAATTACAATTACTATCAGTTGCCACAAGAACGCGTCAAGGTCAGGAAGCTTCCAATTCACGATCGATAAAATAATTGTGGTAAAAAATGTCAATAAAAAAATCAGCAGTCCCATAAATGGTAACAAACTTAATCTTGTCTTAGTAATGAGATAGCTTTCACCATTAATCTCTTTTACTTTCCATTTTGTTACGATTCTCGGTACTATTCCGAAAATTATATGCCTGTATCTTGAAATCAAAACCTCTCCCGAATCAAGTCTTTTACCAGCCAATGGTCTCTCTTTTAAAATCACATACGTGTTTATTCTTTCCAAATCAAAAAAGCTCAAAACCTTTGAACTTGACTGATTTAAAAGCTGCTCTGTTTTTTCCTTTGAGTTAACGGAGATCCTTTTATTTCTAAAGTACATCATAAGCTATCAACGTAAATGGTATTTCATTTTATTTCCATACAGGCAAGGTAAAGTAATATCAGTTGTTAAACATCTCTACTGAAACTACCTGCAATTGTAATAAAATTACTATTAATCATCACATTGATGAATCTAAAGAGAGGGAACTAGTTCTATTAAAGCAGCAACAGGACCAGGCTCGGAAAAATATAGGTGATACGAGTTCAACGAAAACTCAAGGCTTTGAAGTAATAACGAATAAATTAGAAAAAGATAGAGGGAAATATTTCCCTCTATCTAAGCAAATCAACATTAATCTTTGATGAATCTTCCTGAGAAGGTGCCATCGACACTTCAATCTCACTTCTTATTATCAAGTTCTGTGATTCTAAACCAATCAACATCCATGTAACTGCCGGAGCGTACGTTTCTTTCACTGATACAGAACAATCCTACCTTTGCTCCTGTCCATCTGTCTGGTTGAGCAGTGAAGGGCACACCAATTTCAGTATACTTTTCTCCATCAGTACTATAGCTGAATTTACAACTTGCTTCCGGACTTTTTACCTGAACGCGCATGTATACTTCATTGCCGGGGAGTACTACCGTTGCCAATATATGTTCGGTGCTATCATTGTAAGCTTGCTTACAGATTATTTGCCTGGCAATAAACTGTTGACCTTGTTTTTCAATTGACAAGTACGAATAGTCGTTTCCCATAATCAGCAAACCTGCTTTCTTTCCGGGTGCATCCCACTCTACTGTAAATTTAATTTTTGTTGTTGCTGTAAAGTCTGGCGCTGGAAATTTCTGTAATAAAAGATTTGGTGCAGGCCAGAGATTGACTGCATCAACGGGGTTTTGTATCGCGAAGAGACGAAGGTAATCCTTCCCAGCTATACTGGCACTCCATGTGATTGATGGATTGGCCTGCCATTGCCATTGAAGTCCTAATGAGCCATTGGTAAATTCATCATTGCCAATTTCTGTTTCTGAAGTATTCTTTCCAACGTCAGGCTTTTTGTATTGTTCTACGGGTTCGCCAATACCATTATTGTCCTTGTCGAGACCCATCAGAGGCCAATCGTTTTTCCATTGCATGGGTTGAATGTGAACGATGCGTCCATAGGTGCCGACATCCTGAAAATGATAAAACCATGATTCTCCTTTTGGTGTTTCTACCCACGCACCCTGATGTGGTCCGTTGGTTTTTGTTGTTCCTTGTTCAAGTACAATTTTTTCTTCGTAGGGACCATAAATATTTTTTGATCTGAGAACCAATTGCCAGCCTGTTGCTACTCCTCCTGCTGGTGCAAAAATATAGTAGTAACCATTTCTTTTATACAACTTGGGGCCTTCTATCGTAGGATTGTTGCCATGCCCATCGTAAATGTGTCTTCCTATGTTGACTACTTTCGTGCCTTCTGCATTCATTTTGTTTAAGGTAAGAAGGCTGTTAATACCTGAACGACTTGCAGCCCATCCATGCACCAGGTATACGTTTCCATCATTATCCCAAAGTGGACAAGGATCTATAATTCCTTTACCTGGCAATACTAGTATAGGATCACTCCATTTGTTTGCCGGGTTATTTGTTTTGACAACATACACACCGTAATCGGGATCTCCCCAGTATATATAATATTCTCCATTATGAAATCTGATAGTGGGTGCCCATACACCAAATCCATGACGCGGAATGTTAAAGAAGTCACTGGGTATTTGAAGTGTAAGGGCATGGTTGATAATTTTCCAATTGATCATATCTTTCGAATGAAGAATGGGTAATCCGGGCATGCAATGAAAACTAGATGCCGTCATATAATAATCTTCATCTACTCTGATAACATCAGGATCAGAATAATCAGCATATACAATGGGATTGCGATATGTTCCATCATGTTGGTCTCCAAAGTTTGAAGGCTTCTGTGCCATTAAATTATTTCCTGTCAACACTAAAATAAAAAGGAAGTTACTTCTGCTCCACATCTTATTGGTGATACTTTTAATGGTGTTACGCATTGATTTACTATATTTTTTTATTTGTTGTATACTGACTCCATGAGATTGGTCATGCAATTCTTTTGTTAACAGTGCTGCATGATACTATTTATGATTATTATCGAATTCTATATTAATGACAATTTACATTTATCACAAGCTCGTCAATTTTCGCAAAGATGCTGTATAATTTAATGACCAAACTCTATCAATTATTGACATATTCAATTGTTTGCTTCAGTTTATTAATGCAAAAAGAAGAAGGAGCTCAATGCTCCTCCTCTTTTCAACATTTTTAAATATCTAATTTTAAATATGTGGAGTTACAGTCACTTTTATCAAGTGAGAAATCCGAATCATACTAACTACTTATTTCCACGATCACCAACTTCTTTGAAGAGGTTGTGTAAACTTGTGGAATTAGATACCTGCTAAATTTTGTGTATGTAAAGTTTGTTCTACCCATAGCCATCCTTCAAAAGACTTTCGGTATAACCTGGAAGTACATTATATATCGAACCAAATCAATAATCACTCTACAATCCTCCATGAAAAACAGGCACCATCTTTTCGGTCTGGTCGTGTGCCGGGAGCATCTGCTGAGCAAAGACTTTTTGCATGTGGATCAGCAAATAAATATTTATGTATTGAAAGTGACATCAGCATCAGATCACCGCGAAGCATATCCTGCCATTGAAACACAGAAGCTTCACCACTTTCTATTTTTTCTATGCGCACTTCAGCCATACCTCCCATTCCTTTCACTGTTACCCATCCGCCATCTATAACAGATTGTAATGCAACTCTTCCATCGCCTTTATCAACAACCTTGAATTTTCTTTTGTCACCTTGAGCCAGTTTATCATTTTCAGAAACAGGTCTGACAAATCCTTTCCAGTTAACCAACACTGTACTATCGGCAAGACTGGTGAGTTCAATTGTTTTATTATACGGTATTGGTTTCGTTAAACCGTGTGGCCTTGGCTCATCAACTATGAAAGAGTTAAAGTCAGCGTAGCCACCTTCTGTATCGAGGGTATTATAATTGAAGAGACTGTATCGCACACCTTGAAACGTTCGCCCCTGAAATATCATTGTAAATTCATTGCCAAGAGACGCATACGTTGTGCCGTCTGTGCTATAACTAAATATTGCTTTCTCAGTAACAAAATTGCAATTGGCCCTGAGCCAAATTCTTGTGGTCTTTAACGTTGCAGCAGTAAGTTTATTAGTTTGCAGGTCAAATTGCTGAATTTCAAATCCATCATTTTTTCTGGCAACACCTATCCACGCATAGGGCATATTCAAAAGACCAAGACCTGCTGCATCACCAGTTTTCAATGCACTTAATTCCACTTCAGTCGTCACTGTTGACTCGGGGCCTACAGCTCTTTGGGTCAACGTATTTTTTGCCATCCAGAAATCTTTTGAAGGAAGTGAGTGAAGTCTCAAATATCCCTTCCTGCTTTTCAATGACCATTTTGTTTCGACTGGCACATGATTCCATTGCCACACCGGTTGAAGTTTAAGATCAGAAAAATCATCGCTTCTTCTGTACGGTGCGTGAGGTGCTGAAGAAAATCCTGTCTTCGGTTTGATCCATGTTGCAGGAGTTCGTGTGAGATTTCCTGGTAAACCAAAGTAAGGCCATTCATCTTTCCATGTAACAGGCGAAAGACAGAGAAGTCTTCCTATTGAATTATAATCCATCATAGACCAACCCCACCACTCTCCCGATTGAATCTGAACTATACCACCTTGGTGTAAAGGTATTCTACCAACAAAATTTTCTACAGGAGCTTGTAATTTAAATGGAGGATTTGCCCGTTCATTCTCAAGCCTCCACCCTGTGCCAACCCCAAGATGTTCTTTTGAACTCATCACTGTTATTTCATATGGACCACGTGGATTATCTGAACGAAGACAAACCTGGTAACAAACAGGATCATAGTTTGTACTGGTGATATAATATTTACCATTGATTTTATAAAAATGAGACCCCTCACCTGCACCACTCCCTGATTTAACAATTACTTGTTCAGTGCCGGGTTTAATATCGGTGAAATCATCATTCAGTTCTGCCAGTTTAACTTCATCATATCCCCACACTACATATACTTTTCCATCATCATCAAACAGAACGGAGAGATCATGAAAGCTCTTGTTCATTCTGGTATGTGTCCACGGACCTTTGGGATCAGTAGCTGTAAAGAGTTGCGTATTAAAGTGGTTGACATTACTGAAAATATAAAACTTGCCGTTGTGATACCGGAACGACGGAGCCCAAATACCCTGACCATAAATATTCTTTCCATTCTCAAGTAGAAAATCAGGACCAAGATCGAGACGGTCTACAGCATAACTTTGAAAATCCCAGTTCACAAGATCACGCGAATGTAAAACCGGAAGTCCGGGCATGGTATGCATAGTAGTACCTGTTAGGTAATAATCATCGCCTACCCTGATCATATCAGGATCAGAAAATTCCTCGAAGAAAAGTGGATTGGTAAATGTGCCATTACCATTATCAGAAGTCCATGTTGGGGCCTTAAGAAAATCCTCTTGCTTTTGATTCTTTTGCGCAACGATGGTAAGCGACTGCAATGAAAGCAACACGAAACAGATAACGACCAATAAATTCTTAGTAAAATTTTTAATCATACTATCATACTATTTTTTTCCAGCTATACAATTTAGAACATATAAGAAGCAGTTGCAGAAACTCTTTCTGCAACTGCTTAAAAAACTATCACTGCTAAATAAAAATCATATCGCTTTTAAAGCTGAGACAATTAGTATCCAGGATTATTGGGAAGTAAATTTTTATTGATCTGTATGTCTGCCTG
>DATJHZ010000387.1:0-16711 GCA_035493595.1 Cyclobacteriaceae bacterium
CTGATGTCTGATTGATTTACTTCAACACTTGTAAAGCCTATCATGGCACGTACATTAACAGAAGGCGTGTATTGATCATCTTTCATGAGACCTTCCATTTTCTCAAGATAGCCGCGTTGCAAATTTCTTCGATAGACATCAATCGGTTTTGCTGGTGCTAACTCCACCCATAAACCTTTTCGTAAATCAGTAAATAATTCCTGAATAGAATAAGCATCCTTCCCTGCGATAGCTTCACCCTCAATAAGCCTTGCCAAGCGGCTGGGGTCTAATAAAGAAAATAAATATCCACACTGATAGTTTCGTATGCGCTCAATCTCACCTGCAGGTTCAAACTTGCGAAGCGCATTCTGATCTATGAGCCATGTAGGTGTTGCAAAGGCTTCACGCTGCAAAAAGAGCATTGCTTCTTTCTGCACGTTTTTCGAAACGTGAGTATAAACATTACCGGGCTGGTCACTGTACTTCATGTTTTCATAAACCCCTCCGATATTCGCACGAACATGATTTACATATTGGCTCCACTGAAATACAAGGTGTTCATATAGCTCCTGCAGGTGAGAGTAATCTTTTCCTTCTTCAGAAGTCCATGTAATCAGATTGGGAAGAATTCGTTTTAGATTAGCAATGCCATACATGCCAGCTTTCATGGCATCGTTGCCCAGATCTTCTCCTTGCGAGCGAGGATCAACAGGATTGAATGTATGCTTGCCATAAAAATAATAAGGATTGCTGGCTCGCTCAGTTATATAATGATGAAGTGTTTTATTTTCATCATCTGGTGTTTTTGCTTGTGGAATATATTGATAGCCCCAACCTATTGCATATTCATCATAAGCACCAATCCCTGGCAACAGGCTAACATCTTTATCTTCAGGCTGAGCTACATAATTGAATCGGATATAATCCATGATGGATGAAGAGATCCCCATCTTTTTGGTAAATGTTGCTGAGCGTAACGAATCAACAGGATACGATGCGCTTGCCGCAAAGTTATGTGAGAGCCCAAGTGAATGACCTACCTCATGAGCTGCTACGAGCCTGATGAGTTGTCCCATAACATCATCATCCAATTTCATTTTTCTAGCCGTTGGATTAACTGCAGCCGTGTGAATGAAATACCATTCATGCAGAAGCTTCATGATATTATGATACCAGCCAAGATCACTTTCTATTACCTCGCCTGAACGCGGGTCTATAACTCTGGGGCCATAAGCGTTTTCTGTTTTAGAAGCAAAGTATCTTATAACTGAATAACGTGCATCTTCAGGACTCCAGTCAGGATCTTCCGCTTTGGTTGGTGCATCTTTTGCAACAATTACATTTTTAAATCCAGCCTTGGCGAAGGCAATATTCCAATCCTCAGCACCAAGCTTCAAATATTTTTTGTACTTCTCAGGTGTTGCCGGATCTATATAATAAACAATCTGTTTTTTAGGTTCAACCAACTCGCCTCGTTTGTAGGCTGCGAGATCTTTCGGCTCAAGGCGCCAGCGTTGAATGTAGGTGCGTGTGTTTGCGCGCTGTTCATCACTTCCAAAATCAACCTGATTGATTGAAAAGTATCCAATGCGAGAATCATAAAGACGCGGCTTCATTGGAGTTTTGGGAAGTAAAATAAACGAGTTATTAATTTCGAGCGAAAAGGAACTTGTGTTAGTTTCTGATGCGCGATAGGTTACAACATTTCTGGCTTCTACATTGAGTGGAAAACTTTTTATTGATTCAACATACGTGCGGCTCTCATCCAATGAAATAACCTTGTATTGTTTTCTTCTGGATTCATCCAATCCAAAAGCAGGCACATCTTTCAATAAGAGATTATTAATTTCAAAAACTACTGATGAATCTTTTGCAATTGTCTTGATGTCAAAAGCAATTATGATAGGCTCAAAATTTGAATTGTGTACGGACTGCGCTACTGGTAAAGAATCGTTAGCAACATTATTATACGACACGGCTTTCAGATAGATTTTCTTTTCTTTCCTTACCCATCGCAACACCTGGCTATTTAACTCTTCACCGCCATAACCTATTCCCGTAGCTGTTTTTGAGATCCGTGTAACAGCCAGAAATTCTCTGTTCAATAAAGAATCTGCAACTTCAAAATAGTATTTATCATCAACCCTGTGAACCTTGAAGAGGCCATCGTCGGTCTTAGCTTTTGATGTGATTATTTTGTCATAAGGCGGCAATCCATTTTTCTCTTCTTTCTTCTCCTCCTTTTTCTCGGTCACAGGCTGCTCTGCAGGTTTTTGCACCTCACCGCTTTTGTCATTTTTATTTTGAGCAGAAACAGGCAAAACAACCGCACTCGCAAAAACCGATAACCCTAAAATAACGAATCCCCTGACTGAATTTTGCATATTTCCTTTAAGCCGAAATTTGACTAGCTACATTACGAATAGATTTTTAAATCACGAAATACATGATCATTAAAGGTGTAAGTAAAGGATGGGAGGGAATTAATCTATGTATTGATTTGGCTATCTGCACCCGATAAGTTTATTTTATCTGTTTTTATTCCATTTAATTTACTACAAAAACTATGAGCGCTATAACTATTCGGGAAGGTGTTAAGGAAGATTTGCCAACAGTTTTTAAACTCGTGAAAGAACTGGCAGAATTTGAGCGCGCGCCTCACGAAGTAACAAATACCGTAGCCAAAATGGAAGTGGATGGCTTTGGACCCAATCCTATTTATGGTTTTTATGTTGGCGAATATGAAAATGAAATTGTAGGTCTTTCCCTATACTATTATCGCTACTCAACCTGGAAAGGCAAGAGACTCTACCTGGAAGATATCATTGTAACTGAAAAGCATCGCGGCCTTGGTATAGGTAAATTATTGTTTGAACGCACCATTCAAAAATCAGTGGAAGATAAATGCAGCGGCATGACCTGGCAAGCATTGGAGTGGAACGAGCCTGCCCTGAATTTCTACAAAAAGTATGGCGCTAAATTCGATGATGAATGGGTAAACTGTTCAATAGAAAATGAACAGTCTAAAAGTTGAGCTAAGAAGATTATGGAAGCAAATAAGCCCTGCACAAATTTTTTGTGACAGGGCTATTATTTTTTAGAGAGCTACATCAAGTATGGCCCATACCGGTATAGCATGACCACCTCTTACAACTACAAAATCGTCGCGATAGCCAAGCTGATCAGATTGTGTCTGCACAGTTTCGCCTGTAGGTAGTTTTATAAGGATGTTTATTTTTTGATGCTCATCGTGAGCCAATGATACCGCCCGTTGAATTTTCCGTTTTCGGCATTCGCGCTCATGAGATTGTGTAAGAACATCTTTAGTTCCAAAATAAAACATACGAACATCAGAAGGATTAATTACTCTTGCATTTTCCATGGCACAAATCATTTAGGTAAAACACGAAACCTATTCTATGGAGTGATATTCAATATCTCACTCAACTTTATAAATTCTAATTTTCTTTAAACTTTGGTTCCAGGTAAACGGAACGTTGCTGAGAAAGTTTAACCGTATTGAAGAAAAAGAAGTTCACAAAATCTCTTCAGTAAACTCAAGCAGCGTGTTGTAATAACGAGACTTAACGAAAATAAGTCTTTTTGAGTTAATAATTCGACCTGATTTTTCAGGTTTTAGCATATTTTCCCGATGAACTACTTTTAGTTAAGATAACCGTTCCTGGTTAATAGTAGAATCGCAGAAGGCGAAATTTTATTGTATTAAAATTACAGATTGGTATTATGAAATTGTTACCTACACTTCTTCAAGCAATGTTCTGAATACAATATGTTTGTTTTCAAACTTGTGTCGCTGCTCTTCGGCAAGCATGGGTGCGTAAACGTCAAGATACTTCTGAATATTTTCTATTGAAGGAGAAAAATATTGAACACTGTAGGATAGCGTTCCATCGTCATTGTCATGCTGTATTCTATAGATTTTAGAGTCGCTAAACATACCTGTGCCCATCATGGCCGGCATGTAAACTGATTTCATCCAATGCAACCACTCCTGCTCAACATCTCTATCAATACCAATGGTTTCGTTGTATAAAAGCATGATTTCTAAAATTAAAAACAAAAATAAAGAGTCGATGGGCATTTCAGAAACAAAAAAGCATGATTGATTTCAAACTAATTGAATCAATCATGCTTATTATAGATTTAGCCTTATGCCTTCGAGCGTCTGTTATTACCAAACCATTTTTTCTTGGAAGATGATGATCCGGTGCGTGATGGTGGGCCTCCTTTTTTGTGCTGATTCTGACCCGGTCCCTTCTTGGCAGCAGGTTTATTTGTAACCAATGTAGTGCCCTCCATAACATAAGGATGATCTTCTGCTACGGGTACAACTTTGCCAATAAGTTTTTGAATATCTCTCAAATACTCTTTCTCTTCAGCATCACAAAAAGAATAAGCAATGCCACTGGCCCCGGCTCTGCCTGTTCGGCCAATACGGTGCACATACGTTTCTGGAACGTTAGGCAATTCAAAGTTAATAACGTGAGAAAGGTCATCCACATCAATACCTCTTGCCGCAATATCAGTAGCTACGAGTACTCGCGTTTTACCATTTTTAAAATTGCCCAACGCTGTTTGTCTTTGGTTCTGCGACTTGTTACCATGAATGGCCATGGCACCAATGCCTGATTTCACAAGGTCCTTCGCTACTTTATCTGCACCATGTTTAGTTCGTGCAAATACCAATGCCGATTCGACAGTTGGATCTTTTAATAAGTGGATTAATAATTTTTTCTTATTCTGCTTCTCAACAAAAAAAACGGATTGAGTAATAGTGTTTGCCGTAGATGATACCGGTGTAACCTCCACCTTGATTGGATTTGTTAAGATTGTATTGGCCAGTGTCTGAATTTCAGGTGGCATGGTTGCAGAGAAGAACAAGGTCTGCCTCTTAGGCGGAAGCTTTGCAATAACTTTTTTTACATCATGAATAAAACCCATATCAAGCATACGGTCTGCTTCATCAAGCACAAAAAGTTTTAGTTGCCCCAGGTTTATAAATCGCTGTGACATAAGATCGAGCAAGCGGCCAGGAGTTGCAATCAATATATCAACGCCATCACGCAAAGCATCTGTCTGAGCCTTTTGTGATACGCCACCAAAAACTACAGTATGACGCAGACGCAATAACTTTCCGTAGGCAGCAAAGCTTTCACCAATTTGTATGGCAAGTTCGCGGGTAGGCGTAAGTATTAAGGCCTTGATGCCATTGGCACCTTTCTTATATAATTCATCTTCATGAAGAATCTGAAGAATAGGAATGGCAAACGCCGCAGTTTTACCCGTACCGGTCTGAGCACAGCCCAGCAGGTCTTTACGTTGCAAAATAATAGGAATAGACTGCTCCTGAATGGGTGTAGGTGAAGAATAACCTTCTGCCTTGAGCGCTTTTAGTATAGGCTCAGCAATGTTTAATTTCTCGAATGACATGAAATGATTTTAAATAATAATAGAAACAGACCAATTTTGGTCGGGAGGGATGTTCGGGTGCAAAGGTAGCTTTAAAATATGCAATTCGCTAGAGCGGAAGAAAAGTAGCGATTTGCACCGGTGTAATGAGCTTGAAAGTACTATTTCTTCTTTTTTGTTTTTGCTGCAGTCTTAGGCTTCTTAGTACGCTTAGCATCAGAAATAGATTTTACAATGGTGAGTCCATTTACAATTTGCCTCGCATCTTTAACCTTGTCAAGTGAATTTGCATAGGCCTCTTTGATTAGTGTCTTGATGTAGGCCTTCGGAAATTTGCTTTTATCCTTTACCAGAATATAACAATACTGATTGCCTTCACCGATCAATAATTTTTTCGGGTCTTTTAACTCGCTTCCCCAGTAAAATCCAAAGTGTACATTCATACTCGTTCGGCCAACGGCGATTGAACAAAATGTGTGACCTACTTTCTCTGTTGGCGACCAGCCAAAGGCAAGTGCATTATAATTGTCGTAGATTAATTCATTGGCCATGGGGTACTGATCCCAAACAAAGTCACGTAACCACATTACCAACTCAGTTATGTCATTGCTAAATGGCTTTAAGAATTTTAGCAGATCTTTTGCCTGATCTTTGCTCATAAGTAATTCGTTTCAGTTTTCCTTATTCACATTAACACTCAGTAACAAAATTTTTTAGACTCAACCCTCAGATACATGAAGAGTTGATGATTGTATGAAGTTACATAACTTCATTAATAACTATCTTCTTTTTGTTGAATATAAAAGATTCGCCTGACTTCAGTCCTTGCATCAAGATTCCTATGGGTGAGGTGGGCGCAATCGCAAAATATGTTTTGTTCTCGCATGTAAGCTGACCTGCACTGATGGCAATGTAATAGCAGGCGCTATCAGTAATAACAAGACTTCCGGATTGCACTGTGGTAGTGTGCTTCGAAGACTGGAGTTGATCGAGCATCTGTTTGAGCTTCATCGCTTCGTGCAATTGAACTGTATTCTTTTCAATCTCTAATTGCATCATAGCCCGACCCGTTTCATACTTATCGCCAGCACTACTTTTGGTTTCCTCATTGGCCGATGCCTGCGCTATCTTGATTGCGTCATTAGCAGTTTCAATTCGCTTCGACACATACGTATAGCACAGATCAAAAAGTTTTTGTTTTAGTTCAATCAACTTTAGTAAGTTTTAAAATACATTATCCTGCAACGTAATCGGCCAGGTATTCAAATTGAGGTGTCAGCTTGCCATCTTGTGCAATGGTTGCGCGCGCAATGATCTCTTCATCATCGTCAACAAGTAAGGGCTTCAGAATTCTGTCGATAAGATCACGACCAAATTCCTGTGAAGCACTGCGTGGCAACTCGCAAGGAAGATTATCAACAGCCATGGTTGTTACAAAACTATCGCTGCTAAGTGGTGGATGTATTGTATCTGTTTTCGGATCATAATCATAAATAGGATCAACAATGGTACTGGCACGTCTGGTGCTAGGCACGGAGCCATCAATGTCACATGTTATATCTGCTATCACTTTTATTTTGAAATCGGGTGACAACATATCCTCTCGAAGAAAAAGTTTTGGTGCTTTTGGATTCCAGAATGCACCAGCTAACAGTACTTCAGCAACTTTTGTAAATTCTGTAAAGGTTGATTTATAATTCTCAGGATGCTTATGAAATTCTTCACGATTAAAATGACCACCTTCTTTCCGTACATGGTATTCGGCACTGCTCAATTGTACATACACCGGTTCGTTGTATGTTCTTATTAAAAAATCTTCTGCATTTACTTTTCGAATACCAGCTGTGTCGAGTGTTTCCATAGCACCCTTCCCCACTCTGCCCGCACCTGTAAGAATAATTTTAATGGGAGGCAACTTTACTTTGCGAAGTTCAATTTTAAGATCATTCACATCAAAGCAATCAAAGGCTCTTCGTAAAGAAAATAAATTATACCGCTTGCCATATGTTAACAGACCATTATAGGCACCTACAATCCCGGCATAACGACCAAACGCAACTAATCTGTTGCCTTGTCTGTCTCTCAATACTTCATAGTCAATCAACCTGATTTTCTTTTTCAACACTTCCTGAAGTAACTTCTTGTTATAGGGTTGCTTCTTGATTGTATGCGAGAAGAATAAATATGATTTACCAGGTATAAGTTGAGCTGCAGGAACTTCTTTGATACCCATGAGAATATCACAGTTGCTCATATCGTCTGTAACCTCAACACCCAACGATTGATATTCTTCATCTTTGAAACAGCGAACCTCGCTACGCTCACAAGCTATTTGCAATTGAGGAAAGCGTTGTGCTATCTCTTCAACCTGTTGAGGTGTGAATGGTACACGTTTATCAGGCGGTACTTTTCCTTCGCGTATAATTCCAAGTTTCATGCAGAGAACAATGTGTATAGTAAACAAAGATAACACGAGCCGTGCGAATGAGAAATTTTGTTGTTGGTATAAATAAAAAAGGTGCAGCATTGCGGCTACACCTTTTTATATCTGAATCAGCTTTGATTATCCGTTCATGGATAACAAGAACTCGTTGTTGTTGCGAGTGCCTTTCATTTTGCTGAGTAAAAACTCCATCGCTTCGTTTGAGTTCATGTCGCTCATGTACTTGCGCAATATCCAAACACGCTGCAATTCGTCTTCTCTCATCAACAGATCTTCTCTTCGTGTACCAGAAGCTGGCACATCAATAGCAGGATAAACACGTTTGTTAGAAAGCTTGCGATCAAGCTGCAACTCCATGTTACCTGTACCTTTGAATTCTTCAAAGATAACTTCATCCATTTTAGAACCTGTTTCAATAAGAGCTGTAGCAATGATAGTTAATGAACCACCATTCTCAATGTTACGAGCTGCACCAAAGAAACGTTTTGGCTTATGCAATGCGTTGGCATCAACACCACCTGATAAAATCTTACCAGAAGATGGTACTACCGTATTGTAAGCACGTGCAAGACGCGTAATAGAATCTAACAAGATTACCACATCATGACCACACTCTACCATGCGCTTAGCTTTCTCTAATACGATAGAGGAAACTTTAACGTGACGCTCAGCCTGCTCATCAAAAGTAGAGGCAATAACCTCAGCCTTTACGCTGCGGGCCATGTCTGTAACTTCTTCAGGACGTTCATCGATCAGTAATACAATCAGATAAACTTCTGGATGGTTTTCAGCAATCGCGTTAGCAATGTTTTTCAACAATACTGTTTTACCGGTTTTAGGTTGCGCTACAATCATACCACGCTGACCTTTACCAATAGGAGCAAAAAGATCAAGAATACGTGTAGAGTAATTATCACCCGTTGTACTTAATCTTAATTTTTCTTCTGGGAAAAGTGGTGTGAGGTATTCAAATGCAACGCGGTCGCGTATTTCTTCGGTAGTTTTTCCATTAACTGATTCTACTTTTAATAAAGCAAAATATTTTTCGCCTTCTTTCGGCGGACGGATAAAACCTTTAACTGTATCACCGGTTTTTAAACCAAACAATTTGATTTGTGAAGGCGATACATAAATATCATCAGGACTGGCTAAATAATTATAATCTGAAGAGCGAAGGAAACCATAACCATCTTGCATAATTTCAAGTACACCTTCGTTGCTGATAGCACCATCAAAATCTTTAATGTGGCTCTCACGACGTTGCGGGCGTTGCTCCTCACGTTCACGCTCTCTGAATTCGCGTTGTGGCGCTTCGTAGCGTGGTGATTCGTTTGTACTTGCTTCATTATTTGCTTCTTCTTGCTGCTCAGTAGGCTGCTCTTCAAAGCTGGCAACTGGAGCATCTAATTCTGCATTGATAGAATCAAGCAACTCCTCGCTTGATAATTCGTCTTTTTCAATTTTTGGTGGTGCTGCTGTTACGTTTTCACGCTTGCGAGGTCTCATGCGACGCTCAGGTTCACCTGCAGATGGTGTTGATGCTGGTTTGGGGGCGGGTGCCGGCTCTTCAGAAACGGCTTGCTGATCGAGGATTTTGTAAACAAGGTCTTGTTTGGAAAGCTTCTTGGCGTTTTTTACGCCCATCCCCTCAGCGATATCTTTCAATTCAGAAAGAAGTCTGACATTCAGATCGTCAATAGTGTACATGTGTGTTTAAAAATGAATTGGTTTTTGAGTTTATGTAATTAAGATTGTTGCATTCAGAGATTCTGAAAATAGATTTTAGCAAAGAATGTTAAATACTTGAAGGTTAAATTTTGATTTTGAAAAGGATTTATAAACAATGCAGGTCTTAGAGAGGACCCTATGATGATGCAATTATAAACTAAATTAAAGGATAATCAAATTGCCTCGTTATATTTTTCGGCCTCTGCAACATACAATCCGTTGGAATAACGGATCGTAACACAGCCCTGATAAGCATATAACGTGAAGTTTAGTTCCATTTCGTTCGAAAACACAAAATATTTTCATCCGAAACTCTCATCCCTAGCAGGCAAAAACTAATTTTGGTGTCCAAAAAATATTAATAACATGCTTCAGGTTGCTATTATCCGCGAAGAAAAAGAAAAAATTCTCGCTGGCCTTAAGAAAAGAAGATTCAAGAATGGTGAGGAGTTAATTGATAAAGTATTAGCTCTTGATCAAAAGAGGAAGCAAACGCAACGTCAACAAGACGATTTGCTTGCAGAATCTAATTCGCTGGCTAAAGAAATAGGCAACCTGATGAAATCGGGCAAGAAAGAAGAAGCCGATAAGCTTAAAGTCAGAACTGCCGAAATAAAAAAGATCACTGCCGATCTTGGCCCTGAGTTAGTGCAAACTGAAGAAGAGCTTCAGAAAATTCTCTATCTGCTTCCAAACGTACCCCATGCCGATGTGCCTGAAGGTGGTGGAGCTGATGATAATCTGGAAGTTTATAAGCATGGTAACATTCCATCGCTACATGCCGATGCACTGCCTCATTGGGAATTGATAAAGAAGTATGACATCATTGACTTTGATCTTGGTATTAAGATAGCAGGCGCCGGGTTTCCGGTGTATAAAGGAAAAGGTGCCAGGCTGCAACGTGCTCTTATCAATTTTTTCCTGGATGAAGCTGATAAGCAAGGCTACCGCGAAATGCAACCTCCCATTGTTGTTAATGAAGCTTCTGGTTATGGAACAGGACAGCTGCCAGATAAAGATGGACAAATGTATTTTGTTACTGAAGATAAACTCTATCTGATCCCTACGGCTGAGGTACCTATCACCAATCTTTATCGAGATGTAATTCTTACAGACGAAGAGCTTCCTGTTAAGAATACAGGTTACACTCCATGTTTCAGAAGAGAGGCTGGCAGTTGGGGTGCTCACGTTCGTGGATTAAATCGCCTACATCAATTCGATAAAGTTGAAATTATACAGATCCGTAAACCTGAAGAATCTTATCAGGCTCTTGAAGATATGTGCTTATATGTTCAAGGCTTGTTAGAAAAACTGGAACTGCCTTATCGCAAATTATTATTGTGCGGTGGCGACATGGGGTTCACTTCAGCAAAAACATTTGATATGGAAGTGTACTCAGCTGCTCAGCAACGTTGGCTCGAGGTAAGCTCTGTAAGTAATTTCGAAACCTTTCAGGCTAATCGATTGAAGTTGCGCTATAAAAACAAGGAAGGCAAAACACAACTACTCCATACATTAAATGGTAGTGCGTTGGCTCTTCCAAGAATTGTAACTGCCATCCTGGAGAACAACCAAACTCCGGAAGGCATCAGAATTCCTAAAACACTGATACCCTATACCGGCTTTGAAATGATCAGCTAAAAAAGTCAGGAATATAACATGTAAGTCCAAAGCGATCAGGACTTTAAAAAAAGAAAGGCCATCTGTGAAAGATGGCCTTTTCAAAATCAATATTTTAAAAGTATCGACTTAGGCATCAAAATCAGGATCATAACTCGCCTCGCGGCTACCTCTTTTACTGCCACCATCGTCATCAAAATCATCGCTGTCATCACTATCACTTGCGCCACCTGTAGCAAAGTCATCATCGCCGCTACCGGCAACATCATCTCCACCTGCTCCGTCAAAATCCTGAGGAGCATCTGACTCAACATCATAACCACCATCGCTATTTTTTGTAGCCGGCACTTTTACTAAATAAGTTGCATCATCTGTTTCAAGAGAGAAAACAAAAATGGGTTCTTTTTTAGCATTCATTATACGTGTAATACTGGTTTCATATCCATTCGGATATTGTTCTTTTATCAATTCCCGTAGGTCCTCAGAGAGGTTTTCCAGGCTTTTAATTACCTTTTTTTTGCTGATTGCCATAGTGTGTTTTAACCAAAAAATCTACCGACAAATAGCACAAGAAAATCTATAGTAGGCAAGAAATTTTTAAAAATTTTTTGCTCTAATCCAGAATATTTATAACTTTTCAATCTAATCAGTTCACAAACTAACCCACACAATATCGATAGAGACCTCTACGTTACCTAAAGTAGACTATAATGATTGAGAACAGATTAAGTGACAGCCAGCTAGTGTCGCTCTATCAAAACGGTAACGAAGAAGCTTTCGAAGTGCTCCTCAGGAGACACAAATCGAAAATTTTCACTGCTATATATCTGATTGTCAAAGATCGGTATGTTGCTGAGGACCTTTTGCAAGAAACTTTCATCAAAGTTATAAACACCATAAAAGGTGGACGGTACAACGAAGAAGGAAAGTTTATGCCATGGGTAAGCAGAATAGCCCACAACTTATCCATTGACTATTTCAGAAAATGCAAGCGCTACCCTGAAGTAGTACTGGAAGATGGCAGTCGCGTATTTGACTCCCTGGAATTCGCAGAAGAATCCATGGAATCGAAACAAATGAAGAAAGATAACCACGTTCGGCTTAGAAGCCTGATAAAAGAATTACCTGTTGAACAAAAGCAAGTGCTTATTATGAGACACTATTTGCAAATGAGCTTTCAGGAAATCGCAGAGCGAACCGACGTAAGTATAAACACAGCCTTAGGAAGGATGCGTTATGCGCTGATCAACCTGAGAAAAAAATTGAACAAGAACAGAGCCTATGATAAAAACTTTTACCCGGAACGACCTGATCAGGTATTTATACCACGAGACTACGGAGAAGGAGGAGATGGAGATTAGTAAAGCACTAATCTGCGACTCTGAATTACAAATGTTGTACACCGAACTTTGCTCTTTGAAAAAAGACATGGATCAGAGTCAACTTGAACCTTCAGCAGCCACCGTATTAAATATTCTGAGTTACTCCAAAAGCTTTCAGGAAAAAAGTCACTAGACGCAAGCCAAGTACACTTTTACCAAGGTTTTAAATGGATTTGAGGGAATTACTACGCCCTAAAGATTTTATTTTGCCTTGTTAAACGATTTGAAAGGAATAGCTCAGCCCCATCTTTTTAACAAATTTCTATTTTCAGCCACCATTTCCGCTTTTTTTCAAAAAGGACTCGCAACTAACAATCACACTGTTAATTGATTTTATTTCTTTTGCAGCGTGAAAGTTTTAATTCTGCATCAACATTTTAATACACCAAAAAAAGGTGGCGCCATCCGATCTTATTATCTCGCCAAAGCTTTAGTTGAAAAAGGTATCCAGGTAACAGTACTTACCGGGCATAATGACAAATACAAGAGAGAGAATTACGAAGGAATAGATATTCATTACCTGTCAGTACCATATGATAATCGTTTTGGTTTCGGTGCGCGCTCAAGCTCTTTCCTAAAATACATTCTGGCAATCATTCGCAAACAGAAATTAATTGCTGATGTTGATATCTGTTACGCTATCTCCACGCCGCTTACTGTTGGACTTGCAGCGCTCTGGCTAAAGAAGACAAAAGGAATAAAATATATTTTTGAAGTTGGCGATCTCTGGCCCGATGCCCCTATTCAATTAGGTTTTATCAGCAACCCTGTTTTTAAATGGTTCCTTTATAAAGTCGAATCACTCATATATAAGCAATCAGAAAGTGTCGTTGCTTTATCAACATCTATAAAAGCTGCCGTCGAAAAAAAGGTGAATCGAAAACAAGTTCATCTCATACCGAATATGGCTGACGTAGATTTCTATTCTCCTTCAGTAAAAAATCTACAACTGGAAGAGAAGTTTCAGGTTAAAGACAAGTTTGTTGTTTCATACATCGGTGCATTGGGTTTTGCCAATGGTCTTGATTATTTTTTAGACTGCGCGCGCGCAAGTCAGAAAGCTGCACTGCCTGTTCATTTTATATTGTGTGGCGATGGCGCCATGCTCGAGAATCTGAAAACATCTGCTAAGCGTTTGATGCTTCAAAATTTAACAATAGTACCGTTTCAAACACGTGATGGCGTTCGTGACATCATGAATGTAACTGATGCCTCTTTTATCTGTTACAAATCGGTTCCTGTTTTAGAAACCGGATCGCCTAACAAATACTTTGATGGCATGGCCGCAGGTAAACTCATTGTCGTAAATTTTGCAGGATGGATTAAAGATGAAATTGAGCGACACAACTTCGGTGTTCATGTCGATCCTAATCATCCAACTGATTTTGTAAAGAAGATTTCTTTTTTTATAAACAACTCAAAGCAATTAGCCGAGTGGCAAATCAACGCTCGTCAACATGCTATATCGAATTATTCACGCCAGATTCTGAATGATCGATTCGTTTCTATTTTTATGAACTTACCTTTTATCCCATAGTAACTCTATACTCTGATTAATCCTTATGAGATTATTTGCATCAATTTTAATTTCCTTTATCCTCACCTCACTTAAAGCTCAGTCTACATATTCAGAATTTGGCAACATAACCTTAAAAGATTTTGCTCCTACTAAATATGACAGTGCGGCATCATCTGTAGTTCTGTTTGACAGAGGGAAATTTAAAGCTAATGAAGTTGGTGATGGACCAACTATGGAACGACATATGCGGATTAAAATTCTTAATAAAGAACATTTCGATCTCTGGGGAAATTTTAAGCTCGGAAACGAGATATCTGTAATTTTTAAAATTAAAGCAGGAACCTACTATCTAGAAAATGGTAAGATTATCTCCACATACCTTGAAAAGGCCGACATCCACGTAGATAAAAAGTCAGACGAGCAGGTATTTGGTTTAAGGAATTTAAGGGAAGGTTGTATAGTTGAATTAAGTTTTACAACGCAGTACGACAGATTTGTGATTCGAAACTGGTTAATTCAAAATGAAGCTCCTGTTCTATGGAGTGAATTTTTATTCAATGCAGGTGGGCTAACGTATTTAATCGATGGCGGCATAAAACCTTTTATTTACAATGAAAAATATAATGAAAACGGCACCTTCAACAGGTGGGTTTTTAAAGACGTGCCAGCATTTAAGGAAGAAAAATTAATGCATGATCCTATTGATCATTATGCAAAGATTCAATTCTGGGATCCAGAAAAATCATGGGATGACGTCAGCAAGAATTTTTATATTTATTATAAAAAACATAAGGGTTTCATATTTAGACCTCTTAAAAGAGATATTGATAAGTTGTTAATTGGCATACAAGATTCTCTTGAACAGGCGAAAGCAATTTGCAATTATGTAAAGGACAACTATCTATGGACAGAAGAGAATGGTTTTCTGGCAGACGATTTTAGTAAGATCTATGATAAGAAAGCCGGAACAACAGGAGATCTCAATACAATGCTTTTTTATCTTCTTGAATCAGCTGGGTTTAAGCCTCAGTTTGTTTTACTTAGCACAAAAGGTTCCGGTCGTATTCAGAAAAAACTATTCTCTGAATATCAATTCAACTATGTTCTGTCTAGGCTCATGATCAATGGCAAAGAATATTTTCTTGATGCCACAAATCCTAGCCTTCCATTCAATGTAATACCTGACAGTTGCCTCGTGGCTGATGGCCTATTGTTGACAAATAAAACCTTTCGATGGATTAACTTACAATCCATTCAAGCAGAAAAAATAAATGTCAATGCCCGACTCACAATCACCAAAGATCAAACACTGAAAGGAACAGTTCGAATTGTTAAGCAAGGTTATGATGCTTATGAAGATCATAAGAAATATAAAATTGAAGGTGATGCTCAGTTTAAAGCATCAAGTTCTCCCGATAATTCATGGACAATAGATAGCACAACAGTTATTAATGGAAAAGATTCTGAATTACCATTTATAGTAACTCACTATGTGGATTTGTCAGGTTATTTATCTGGAACAGCGGATAAGATTTATTTGAATCCTTTTATTTTACTTGCCCTGAAAGAGAATCCCTTTCCTGATGAAATTAGAAAATATCCAATTGAACTACCGAAAGCTATAGAGAAGAATTTATTAGTCACTCTGACATTGCCACCTGGATATAAAATAGAAAGCTTACCGGAAAGCCAGGTATTCTCGCTTCCAGATAAATCTATTTCTTGCTCATTTAAAGTAACTGCTGATAAAGATAAAGTTGTTGTTGCGTTTAATGAAGTCATTCGAAAATCTATATTTGAAGCAGCGGAGTATGATGGAATTCGTAAGCTTTACGAACATGTAATTTCAAAACAAAATGAGCCTTTGATACTAATTAAAAACTAGTGGTATCAAAGGCTCATTTCTATAAGCATTCATTAAACTGTCTTTTCAATAATCTTTCCTGTAGATTTATTTTTCAGAATAACTTTCTTCGCGCCGAAGTGAGTTACTTCTTCTTTCACAAGATAGTGGTCGGCATCATATTCCTGTAAGTGACTGTCTTTGCTAACACCTTCAAGGCCTCGCCAGATATCAAGTTTAACAGGCTCCCACTGTTTAGTCTTTGCTGATTTGTATGCAGCATCTAAAATTGAATTCACCACATAGCCATCATAGAAAGTTTCTTTTGGAGCAACTCCTTTCTCCATAGCATTAAACATGTCCATAAACATGTGGTTGTAACCCAACTCATTTAATTCATCACCAACCGGAAATAACCATCCTGTGTTGCTCTCTGCTTTCTCAGCGATATAATCACCACCCTTACCTGTTGTGAACATATCAAAACCTGTTCGAAGAAAACTATTAATCCAGATAGTGCCTTCGCTACCCATTACTTCATCACGCAAATCAAGCCCTCCTCTGAACGTCCAACTAACTTCAAATTGACCGATGGCGCCATTCTCATACTTTACCAAACCAATGGCGTGATCTTCTGCATCAATAGGTTTTACTTGTGTATCAGCCCAACACATTACTTCAATGGGTTTGATGTCTTTGCCTATATAGCTACGTGTTATCTCCACGCAATGACATCCAAGATCAAGAATACAACCTCCACCGGC
>DATJHZ010000388.1:0-3877 GCA_035493595.1 Cyclobacteriaceae bacterium
TTTTCATTAGCCACATCCCGACTACATATTTGACCATTATTTAAAATCAATCATAAATAATGGAACCGCTTCTTTATTACTGATGAATTGTTTCAAGCAAGTTCTAACGAGATAGAATTTTCTCATCAATCTCCGTTGCCAAGACAGATAGAACAAAGTGTAATCAGTGCCTGATGTTTTCCATGTCCTGCAACGAATTGAAGAAACTCTCTGAGATCCTTGAGAACACTTGCGTGATGATTGAAGTGGAAGAGGCTTTGAGCATAAACAAGAATTAAAAACCAACACTAATATGACCTATAGATTTTTATTTTTTATTTTTTTGATATCCGGTAGTCTTTATGCGCAGAACAAAGGTTCTGTAAAAGGAATTATAAAAACATCAGATGGCAAACCTGCTGCCAATGTAAATATTGCTTTAAAAGAATTGAACAGAGGTTCTTCATCTCATGTAAGTGGCGAATTTGAAATTAGAAATATCGAACCAGGCACTTATACATTGATCACATCATTTATTGGTCTTGAAACAAAAGAACAACAAGTAGAAGTAAAGGCTGGTGAAGTGACTGTTGTTCCTGAAATCATGTTGAGTGAAAATGCTCATGAACTGAACGAGATCGTGATCAAGGATTACAAAACAAATTCATTTGATAATAAAGAAAGCGAGTATGTGTCTAAGCTGCCGTTGAAAAAGCTGGAGAACCCACAGGTATATTCTACGATCTCAAAAGAGTTAATCAACGAACAGCTTATTTTTTCAGTTGATGATGCTATTCGGAATGCGCCCGGTGTTCAAAAAATGTGGGAAGCTACAGGCCGTGGTGGTGATGGCGGTGCATACTATAACACACGTGGATTTATTTTACAAAGTCAGTTAAGAAATGGTGTAGCGGGCAATGTAACTTCTCGCGTAGATGTTGCCAACCTGGAGCGAGTAGAAATTATCAAAGGTCCATCGGCTACACTGTTTGGAAGTTCACTGACAACCTATGGTGGATTGATCAATCGCGTAACGAAAAAGCCGTTTGAGAAATTGGGTGGAGAAATATCATATTCATCCGGGAGTTATGGTTTTAACAGAGTAAGTGCTGATGTTAATACCCCACTTGATGCTGAGAAGAAAATATTACTCCGTACAAATGTAGCCTATCAAAATGAAGGAAGTTTTCAGGATAATGGTTTTGCTAAAAGCTTTGCGTTCGCACCGAGTTTGTCTTATAAAGTAAATGACAGATTATCCATTCTATTGGACGCTGAATTATATAGCGGAGAAAATAGTTCCAAGCAGATCATCTTCTTTTACTATCCAACGTCTCAACTGAATGCAACAAACCCTAAGGAGTTAGGCATTGATTACAAGCGATCTTATTCAGCAAATAGTATCTTTCAAAAATCAAGAAGCAGTAATTTCTTTGCAAAAGGTGATTATAAAATATCTGAGAAATGGACATCTCAAACAAACTTCACCAGTACAAACAGTTTCTCTGATGGCCCATATGCTTATTTTTATGTGATACCCAATTCTGTTGTAACAGGTGATGCTAATGCTACGGGTGCTGACTATCTGGTTCGTGCAGATCAATCAACAGCAAACAGCACTGATCAGGTAACTGAAATTCAACAGAATTTTATTGGTGAATTTAATGTAGGTAACATCAAAAATCGTCTTGTAGTAGGTCTCGATTTCTACAATCAGAATTCAAATCAACTTTTCTATGGAGTAGAACCTTTCGACATCATAAAAAAGAATGGAACGATTCCGAGATACACAGATTTCAATGGCGACAAACTTGATTCAGCTTTACAAAACGGAACGCCCTGGAATTACCCTTACAGATTTAAAACAAGTACATACAGCGCATATATTTCTGACGTGATCAATCTCACAGATAAACTGATTGCTCTGGCAGCAGTGCGCATTGATCATTTTAATAATAAAGGAAGTTATGATCAGGCTACCGGACAATACACTGGTAATTATACCCAAACTGCTTACTCTCCAAAATTTGGATTAGTATATCAGGCTATTAAAGATAAAATCTCTTTTTTCGCGAATTATCAAAATGGATTTACGAATAAAACAGGTACAGATTACGCAGGGAAAACTTTTAAACCAGAACATGCCAATCAAATAGAGGGAGGGGTTAAGCTTGATGCATTCAATGGAAAATTGAGTAGCACGATCAGTTACTATAATATAGAGGTCAGCAATATTGTGCGACCTTATGCAGCCAATCCTAATTTTTCAGTACAAGATGGTACACAGTTAAATAAAGGAATAGAGGCAGAAGTAATTGCAAACCCACTCAAAGGTTTAAACGTTGTTGCTGGATTTGCCTATAACGATTCTGAGTACAAGAAAGCTGCTGAAGATGTACAAGGACGAAGACCAGGAACGGCTATGTCTCCTTATGCAGCTAATGCCTGGATAAGCTATCGATTACAACATGGTGCTGTACACGGTTTAGGTCTTGGCTTTGGTGGAAATTATGCCAGTGACAATAAGATTGTGAATAGCACAACGATGGGAGTATTTACATTGCCAGCCTATACAATTTTAAATGCTACTGTATTTTATGATCACACTAAATTCAGAGCCGGTATAAAAGTTGATAACCTCACCAATCAGGAATACTGGATCGGTTATACAACCATGAATCCACAGAAATTAAGAAGCATCACCGGAAGTCTCACTATAAAGTTTTGACGCTGAATTGTGAATAAGAAAAATAGTTTAAAATATTGGATAGGAAAATTACACCTTTGGCTCGGATTTACATCCGGGCTAGTGGTGTTTGTTATTGCTATTACCGGTTGTCTCTATGCATTTCAGGCGGAGATACAGAACCTTACTCAACCATTCAGGTTTGTTGAAAAACAAAATCATTCTTTTCTTCCTCCTTCAGAATTAAAATTGATAGCGGAAAAAGAATTACCGAAAAAGAAAGTACATGCTGTTTTATATGCTGGTGCGGAAAAAGCTTCACAAGTGATCTTTTTTAATTTTGAACCAGAATACTACTATTATGTTATTTACCTCAATCCATATACGGGTGAAGTATTGCGAGTTAAAAACATGTCGAAAGATTTTTTTCAAATTGTTCTTGATGGACATTTTTATCTGTGGCTACCGCCTACGATAGGTCAGCCGTTAACAGCTTCAGCAACATTAATTTTTGTTGTTATGCTAATCACAGGCATCATTCTCTGGTGGCCTAAAAACAAGAATGGTGTTAAGCAGCGATTTTCAATAAAGTGGAATGCACGATGGCGTAGAAAAAATTACGATTTGCATAATGTTCTCGGATTCTACATTTCCTTAATTGCTATCGTTCTCGCACTGACCGGACTTGTATGGGGATTCCAATGGTTCGCAAAAGGTTTTTATGCAGCAGTGGGTGGTGAAAAATCAATAACGTATTCAGAACCACAATCAGATACTACCGCAATAAAAAAGAAAGAGACATCTGCACTTGATCAGGTTTGGTATAAGATGGCGAAAGAATATCCGGCCTCATCTATTATTGAAGTTCATGTTCCTGAAACATCAGCATCACCTATTGCGACTAACGCAAATCCTGATCACAATACTTATTATAAAACAGATTATCGTTACTTCGATCAATACTCTCTTAAGGAGTTAAATGTAAATAATATCTTCGGCCGATATGGTAGCGCTGCTGCGGCTGATAAACTGCTTCGAATGAATTATGATATACACGTTGGTGCAATACTTGGAATACCAGGAAAAGTGATAGCCTTTATTGCGAGCTTAATTTGTGCCAGCCTTCCTGTAACAGGAGTATATATCTGGTGGGGCCGGCGAAATAAACCTGAAATATCCCTGAAGCAAAAGGAAAAGCATAGAGTGAGCAAA
>DATJHZ010000389.1:0-6099 GCA_035493595.1 Cyclobacteriaceae bacterium
ACGAAATAAAAAGGAAAATCTTTATTCCACGCTTTACGCCATGAACCAATCATAGCGGTGAGCAATTTTGAATAGGTAGAATATGTAGTAACGTTGCTTTCGCCCTGATACCAGAGTGCGCCTGCAATTACATAATTTGTAATAGGATTGATCATGGCATTATAAGCCTTGCCAGGAACCATCGGCCAACCCGGATACGTATTTGAGTTTATTAATTTATCTGATGCTTCTTTTAATTCTGCATCGCTGGTCACAATCTCTTTTGGTGTCCATACTTCAGCAGGCGTGCCGCCCCAGCAAGAACTGATCAGACCTACAGGCATTTTTAATGCGGGCTGTAATTTTTTACCAAAGAAATATCCAAGCGCACTAAAGTTTTTCATCTCTTCAGGCGAGCACACAGCCCAATGACCCGGAACATCATCTTGTGGATAATCAGAGGTTGCGCGTGATATTCTAAAAAATCGGATACTTGTATTGGTGGCGTTGGGCACTTCTTCTAATGCCTGCTTGTTCCAACCAGCACTCATTTCCATGTTGCTCTGGCCACTGCAGAACCAAACTTCACCAACAAGAATGTCGTCCAGAACAATAGTATTGTAACCTGCTATTGTAATAGTATGCGGACCACCAGCCTGAGGTGTTTTAATGGTAAGCTGCCAATTGGCATCGCGAGTGCCAACCGTGCGATACGTGGTAGTATCCCAGTCTACTGTAATTTTAATTTTCTCATTGGAGTCACTCCAGCCCCATAACTTAATCTCACTATTTTGCTGAAGCACCATGTGGCTGCCGAGAATAGAAGGCAGGCGTACATTTCCAAATGCGTAGGTGATCAGGCAGCTAGTGAATAATGTTAGGAGAATGTTCTTTTTCATGTCTTAGTTGTTTTGTTAGCGTGCACACAAGTATCCTAGCGAGGATGAAAATGGCCTGTGTGTAAACTTTACATAGTCATTTTGCTTAGGGCAATTCAAAAATGAAATGAATTTTAGTTCTTTTAAAATTTAACAGTAAAAAGAGTTTGAAAAATTCTACCGTCGGTAAATTATACTTTACTCAATGTTGCTGTCAGTACTTGCTTTAGGCGACTTCTCCTGTTACTTTTATCACAAACGGACCCGTTATATTACCATGGTTGAAATATGTACGGAGTTGAATTGTTATAATTGCTGATCATGAGAGAATTTCGTGGCAGATTTTTTGGGTTTGTATTCTTAATGGCTGTTTTCCTTAATGTGCAAGGACAGCAAAACCAGTATAGCTTTGCACAACTGGATGTAAATCGTGGTTTGTCCAATAACGCGATCAGGTGTTTCTTGCGAGACAGGCAAGGCTTTATCTGGATTGGCACGTTCTCCGGACTTAATCGTTTCGACGGCTATTCGGTTAAAGCTTTCACCAATGGCATACACGATACCACCTCGCTGGTTGATAATGATATAGAAAAAGTATTTGAAGACCCATTCGGCAAACTGTGGGTTAGTACATGGAATGGTCAATGTATATATAATCCTGAAACGGAAACTTTCATCCGCAATTCAACACCCACATTAAAACAATTCAACATACCTGCGGGCAGGCTCACAACCATTGTAAAATCAACAGACGACGAATTCTGGTTTGCACATAATACTGAAGGACTTTACCGGTACAGTATGTCTGCGAAGAATACGGTTGTCATTAAGCATTCAAAAAGCGACAGCACAAGTATCGCCACGAATGAAGTTGCAGCATTGCAGTTTGACAAGAACGGATATGCCTGGCTTGTGCATAAGAATGGAATCGTTGAGAAAGTTGATATCAAAACAAATAAAGTTGTTTATCGCAATCGCGAAGTATTCAATCTTTACCATGGTGCGTTGATGCTGTATTCCCTGATGATTGATACAGATGGTGATGTCTGGATTTATGTCGAGAAGAGCAACAAAGGCTTATTCTTTTTTAATCATGCTACACAGCGACTAGATCATTTTACCACTAAGACTGGGGAAATTCATATCAACACAGAGCTAGTAAGAGGTGTTGTTGAAGATGATAACGGACAGATCTGGGTTGCTATGGATCATGGTGGAATCAATGTTATAGACAAGCGCAATAAGACAGTCAAATTTATTTTTAACAATCCGGATGACAATCGGTCAGTTTGCCAAAATAGTTTCAACGCGATTTATAAAGATCAGGATGGTTTCATTTGGACAGGCACAGTTAAGAATGGTGTTTCTTATTATCATGAAAATGCTATTCGTTTTTTCCTTGTCAATCATCAGCCGTCTAATCCAAAGACGATGCCATACAGTGATATCAATTGTTTTGAAGAAGATAAGAATGGAAATCTTTGGCTTGGCACCAATGGAGGAGGTCTGATCTATTATGATCGGGCAAACCAGTCGTTCAAAAGTTACAACTCAATTCCAGGTGATAATCAAAGCCTGAGCAGCAATGTTATTATTTCACTTTGCATTGATCATGCTAACCGATTATGGGTTGGAACATACTATGGAGGATTGAATCTGTTTGATGGCAAGAAATTTATCAGATATAAACATGATCCTAATAATCCGAAAAGTATCAGTGACGATAATATCTGGGAGATCTTTGAAGACTCACAACAGCGTTTGTGGATTGGAACACTGGAACATGGCATAGATCTGATAGATGTAAAGTCCAGCACCTTCACTCATATTAACGGAAATGATAGAAATCCCTGGGTTCCCTCTTATATTCCTGTAATCAAAGAAGATGAAGCTGGTAACATCTGGCTGGGTACTTACTATGGAGTATACGTCTTTCAAAAGGATGGGCAAGGCAGACAATATCTTTCAGATCCAAATAAGCCAGGAAGCCTGAGTCAAAATGGTGTTGTATCCATGTGTGTTGATGCTTATGGTATGATATGGATCGGCACGAAAGATGGTCTTAATCTCTTTGATCCTTCAACAAAAACGTTTAGAGTATTTCGTGTTGAAGATGGTATTCCACATAATTCCATCATCAATATACTTGGCGATAATGCTGGCAATCTTTGGGTTTCGACTCCTAAGGGAATTACAAACGTGAGACTTACACGAGATGCTTCTCATCATATCACCGATATAAGTTTCAGAAACTTTGATGAATCGGATGGCTTGCAAGGCAGGCAGTTCAATGAGGGTGCTGCCTTTGTGACACGTGAAGGTGAGATGTTATTTGGCGGCGCAAATGGTTTTAATATTTTCAAACCCGATAAAATTGTTTTGAACGAAGTAAAGCCAAAGGTGATACTTTCTGACTTTCAGATTTTCAACAACAGTATTAAGATCGGTGAGGAAGTTGGCGGCACACAGGTATTAACTAATTCGATAAGCTTAACAAAAGAGGTTACTCTCAATCATAACCAGAACATCTTCTCCATTGAGTTTGCTGCTCTTACTTTCTTTCATTCTGAAAAGAATCAGTATAAATATATGCTGGAGGGTTTTAATAAAAACTGGCTTACCACAAGCGGCAATTCTCGAAGAGTTACTTACACCAACCTGGATGCAGGCGAATATACATTTCATGTCAAAGCATCAAATAGTGATGGTGTGTGGACAGACAATGATCTTAAATTAAAAATCATTGTTTTGCCGCCGTTCTGGAAAACAAAAGCAGCGTTCTTCTTTTACATACTGATCGTATTGGGAATATTGTTGATTTCCCGCCAGATGATTTTGCAACGTGAACGTCTTAAATATAAGATTGAGAAAGAAAGACAAGAGGCCAATCAACTACATGAGCTTGACATGATGAAGATAAAATTCTTTACCAACGTGAGTCATGAATTCAGAACGCCGCTGAGTCTTATATTAACACCCGTTGAAAAGATTCTCAAAAATACAACTGATCCTGAGCAGAAGAATCAATTTCAGATGATACATCGGAATGCTAGGCGTTTATTAAATCTGGTTAATCAACTGCTTGATTTGAGAAAGATGGAAGTGCAGGAAGTAAAACTGAATGCATCAGAGGGAGATATTGTGGCCTTTATAAAGGAGACTTCGTATTCGTTCTCCGATCTTTCTGAAAAGAAGAGTATTTCTTTTTCAGTGTCTTCAACTATTCCGTCATTAGAAACACTGTTTGATAAAGACAAACTTGAAAAGATATTATTCAATCTGCTTTCCAACGCTTTCAAATTTACACCCGAGCATGGTAGCGTGGAGGTAGAGATAAACCAGATTACCAAAACCAATGATGATCGATCATGGCTTGAGATAAAAGTAAAAGACTCAGGCATTGGTATTCCACTTGAAAAACAGGATAAAATTTTTGAACGATTCTTTCAGCATGATCTTCCCAAGAGCATGGTGAATCAGGGAAGTGGCATTGGCTTATCGATTACATATGAATTTGTAAAAGCACATGAAGGAACAATAACAGTACAAAGTGAACCTGATAAAGGAAGCTGCTTTACAGTTTCAATTCCAGTGCCTGAATTATCAACCAAGCGCGATGCAGAACCTAACGTTGATGAATCTGTTCTGGAATCTGTAGAGTTGGAAGTGTCATCTGAACATGAATCAGCTTCTGCAAAACCCAGGCTTTCACGTCTTTTATTAGTAGAGGATAATGAAGACTTCCGCTTTTATCTGAAAGACAATTTAAAGCTTCATTATGAAATTCTGGAAGCCAGGAATGGCAAAGAAGGTTTTGAAAAAACCAAACAGTACTTGCCAGATTTAATTGTAAGCGATGTGATGATGCCTGAAATGAATGGCATTGAACTTTGCCGTAAGGTTAAAAATGAAAGAACAATCTCGCACATTCCTGTTATTTTGCTTACAGCACGCACTTCAGAAGAGCAAAAGCTTGAAGGACTTGAAACAGGTGCTGATGATTATATTACCAAGCCATTCAATTTTGAGATTCTCCAATCGCGTATTAAATATCTTATTAATCAACGCGAATCATTCCATCAGGACTTCAGGAAGCAAATTGAAGTTAAGGCCAGTGCTATTAACATTACATCATTGGATGAAAAACTTATCCAAAATGCCATTAAGCTGGTAGAAGATAATATTGCGGAGCCTGACTTCTCAGTTGAACACCTAAGTCGCGAGTTGGGTATGAGCCGTGTTCATTTATATAAGAAGCTATTATCACTTACAGGTAAGGCTCCCCTTGAATTTATTCGCATCATTCGTCTTCAACGGGCATCTCAACTTTTAGAAAAGAGTCAGCTTACCGTTGCAGAAGTAGCATATAAGGTTGGGTTTAATAATCCGAAATACTTTACTAAGTATTTCAAAGAAGAATTTAATATGCTTCCTTCTGCTTACGCCGCATCAAAAAGAAATGAGAAAAGTTAATTTATAACATTTCACACCTACATCATTACGATTTTGTGACCCTTAAAAAATAACAATCGTTGTAGTTTTGATAAACACAACGCGCAAGGGAATCATGAATTTTCGTGATAATAAAAAGTTAAGCAGATTATTGTTGATCACCGAGATGATTCTCTATTTTATAATTGCTGCAGCCATGGCGTATGCTATTGTAAGCTGATACTCTTTATAATCAAGTCATTAGTAATTCACTAATGGCTATACATCCAATAATCCTTGTCCTTATCCTTCCATTAGCTTAGGCCGGATCCTCCATACCGCTTGCCAATACATGTATTCAACACGTGCACAATCAATGCTTATAACCAATGACTAACAATTGACTATCGACAATGGACCATTGACTAAACCCTAATAATCCCCAAAATTCCTGCAAATCTGCCGATTATATAAAAGCCTCCTCAATTACAGGTTAACAAATGAACCGCCGATTGGTAACAAATTAACCCCCTCAGTTAACACTTCATCCGCCATTGTAAAACATTTGCATACCCCACAGAAGGTCAATTGGGGACTACCTTTATAAACTTGAATTGCAAACGTTTCCGATTCCTCAGTATTGGAAACGATGGCAGTGATAGTAGCCAAACAGTAAACAAACTCTAAACCCAAATTCTATGATAAAACAGATTTACAGAAGCGTATGTGTTGCTTCCGTATTTTTCTTGTTACTGGGGCTCGGCACAGTCGCGAATGCGCAAAGCCGGGTGGTGACAGGAAAGATTAAGGA
>DATJHZ010000390.1:0-11575 GCA_035493595.1 Cyclobacteriaceae bacterium
CAGTTTTCTACTGCATGCTCAGTTGCTGTGCGCTGAATAGTTTCAACAACAATTTTCTTTGCTTCTTTGGTAGCAGTAAGTTTAGCCTGCTCCATAATGTCTTTAATGTAACTGGAAGCGCGAGTCTGTGCTTCATCTTTCAATGAGGCAACCAATTGCTCACGAGCTTCATCAGCTGTAAGCTTGCTGATGTTTTCAAGCACCTGTATTTTTTGCTGATTGAATTTGTCAAGTTCTTCTTTGCGCTTCTTTACATGCTCAAGTTGAGCACTGAGGTCAGTGCGGATGTCATCAAGCTCACCTTCTTTTCGCTTTAAGGTTTCAATCTCTTTGCTAAGACTTTGCTCGCGTTGCTTAATTTTTTGTTCGTTTGTGATTATAAGGTTCTTCTTCTTGTTAGCCTCATCTTCAAACTCAGATCTCATTTTAAGGATCTTTTCCTTGGCTTCAAGAATTTTATCTTTCTTCAGGTTTTCGGCTGTGATCTCAGCTTCTTTGGTAATTAGCTTGGCTTTCTCCTCGCTTTCCTGTAGTGTGTTTTGGGCTTTGCGCTTATAAAGAAAATTTCCGATTAGTACACTTAGTACGCCAGTAGCGACTAAGCTTATCAGAATGGTAGTAATTAGAGTTGACATAAGATGAAAAAAATTTGAGTTATGTTAAATAACCCGGTTAGCCAGTTGGCAATTAAAAAGGTAGGATTGAAGATTATAGTATTGACTGAGATACAAGCTGATTGAGGCGGTCTACTTTTTCAAAAACCGTTTGATCAATGTTCTGGTGGTTTTCTTCAGTTGCCATTTTATCAATCAGGCAATCAAAGGCTACCATAGCCAGAAGATCTTGTTTGTCGTCAATTCCAAATTGCTCCTTGTAAGATTTAATTTTTTCATTGATGAGTTTACCTGCCATTCTCACCCTCTCCTCATCCGCTCGTTTAACCTTCATAGGGTACTCACGATCGGCAATCTTAATTTTTATAGAAAGTTCTTCCATCAATAATCTTACAGCTTGCTTTATCTACTCAGGTGGGCAATACATTGGTCTATCTCACGGATATACTCGTCCACCTTTCTCTTCAATTCCGAAACACTTTCGTTTTCCGGGTCGATACTGTCCACAATTTTAGTGATTTTAATCTGATTTTTAAAATGACCCAGTTGCTCATCACGTCCTTTGATAGCGGACTTAAGTTCCTGATTTTCAGTTTTGAGGCTTTTTATCTCTTCCTTTAGGCTTTTGTGCTCATTTATCAGAACAAGCAGCTTGCGTTCTAGACCGTTAAGGTTGGATTTGAGTTGATCTTGATCCATGAAATATGTTTACAATTTACAACGTACGACTTTTTTTTGAGGACCGCACATTTATTTTAAGGGTTCCTATTTTCGAATTACTGCGCCTAATTTTTGTTCAAAAACCACCATCAATCGCTCCATAATTTTCTCAATCTCCTCGTCAGTCAGTGTTTTTGACTCGTCTTGTAAGGTAAATCCAAGGGCATAAGCCTTCTTGCCTTCCGGTAGATTTTTTCCTTCGTACACATCAAAGGCGATTATGTTTTTGATCAATCGCTTCTCTGTGTTTTGTACTAACTTCTGTATTTCATCAAAGCTTACCTTCTTATCAAGCACAAGTGATAAGTCTCGTCTCACTTCTGGAAACTTTGAAACTTCTTCTATTACTAACTTAGGACTTGACCCTTTAAATAGCAAGGCTGTTGCAAACTCAGCATAAAATAAATCTTGCTTAATGCCGAAATCTTTCAGCAATGAAGGTTTTATTTTTCCGAGCCTTCCAACTTCTGCTTTATTCGCTATTAGTTTAATGCCGTATTCAAACAATTGGTCACCAGTCAATACTTCTTGTGAAGCATCAATTCCCGATTTGGCAATGATCTGACTTGCTTGTTGAGCAAGATCATAATACGTTACTGCTTGTGTTTTGTGCTGCCAGTTTTCAGTTTCAAGATTACCGGTGAGATAAAGTGCAAGACATTCCGTTTCCGGGTAACCATTTGATTGCTTGTTATACACTTTCCCAAACTCAAACAGCTTCAAATCTTTTTGCTTACGGTTTATGTTGTGCGAACAAACTTCAAGTCCTGTAAACAACATGGTTTGTCTTAAGATGCCTTGCTCTTCACTTAGTTTATTAAGCACTTCAACAGTAGTGCCTGCAAAAGTTAGATTGTGCTTTTGCTGATAAGCCTGATTCGTTAATGAGTTGGTCATGATTTCATAGAACCCATTTGCGGTCAGTAACTCGCTGATTGTTCTCTTATACTTGTTAATATCCTTTACAGGAAAATCAGCAAGGAAATCAGCATTAGCGAAGTCGCTTAGTTCAATGTTATTGAATCCATAAACACGAAGGATTTCTTCAACAATATCAGCCTCCTGCGTTACATCAACACGATATGTTGGAACAGAAGCAACAAACTTATCTGGCTGTTTATCAAGAATTGTTATATCAAGTCTCTCCAGTATACCCAGAACTTCTTCACGTGGAAGCGTCTTGCCAATAAGACGATTTACATTTTTATCTTTTACCTCAATCTTTCTGTTTTCAATTTTAACAGGATAGATGTCGATAATCTCGGATGACACTTCGCCACCTGCAATTTCTTTGATTAAAAGAGCCGCACGCTTTAAAGCATAAACACAAATGTTTGGATCAGTGCCTCTCTCAAAACGGAAGGAAGCATCTGTCTTCAAACCATGGTGCATAGATGTTTTACGCACATAGTTGGCAGAGAAGTGAGCGCTCTCTAAAAAGATATTTGTTGTGCTGTTTGTAATTCCAGATTTGATACCACCAAACACACCTGCAATACACATTCCTTCCTCTGCATTACAGATCATTAGATCAGACGCCAGAAGTTCACGTTCTTTATTATCAAGCGTGATGAATTTTGTTTTTGCTGGTAATGTTTTCACAACAACTTTATTGCCTTTGATCTGAGCAGCATCAAAGGCGTGCATAGGTTGCCCTAATTCATGACAAACAAAATTGGTTACATCAACAATGTTGTTGATAGGTGTCTGACCAATAGCAAGTAATTTATTCTTCAACCAGTCTGGTGATTCTTTCACCTGAACACCTGAGAGTGTTACACCTGCATAACGAGGACAGGCATCGGCATCAGGCACTTCAATTTTTATTTCAAGTTTCTTGCTGTCAACTTTAAAAGCATCAACCGATGGCCAGCGAATCTCACGTTTCTTTGTGGCTTTTATATCACGAGCAACACCAATATGAGAAGCCCCATCAATGCGGTTAGGCGTCAGCCCAATTTCAAAGATATAATCTGACTGAATGTTATAGTATGAAGCAGCAGGTGTACCGATTGGTAAATCTGTTGTTAAGATAATGATACCGGCATGACTATCGCCAAGACCAATCTCATCCTCAGCGCAGATCATGCCTTCTGATACTTCACCTCTGATCTTTGCATTTTTTATAGTGAAGGGATCGCTAGCTGTTGGATAAATTGTAGTTCCGGGAACAGCAACAATTACTTTTTGTCCAGCTGCAACGTTAGGCGCTCCGCATACAATAGGAAGAACCTTTCCGCCACCAACATCAACTGTGGTTACAGAAAGTTTGTCAGCATTAGGATGCTTGGCACAAGTAAGAACCTGCCCTATCACTAAACCGGCTAATCCACCTTTAACCGTCTCGTGAGCCTCAACACTTTCAACTTCAAGACCTGTAAAGGTTATAACCTGGCCTATTTCTTCAGCTGATTCAGGTATATCAATATATTCTTTAAGCCAGTTGTACGATATTTTCATAAGTGAATAAAAAAGATTCTCAATACCATTTATTGAGAAATGTAAGTCGGCAAAAATAAGGTGTTTATACGGAATGGACTACACTCGGGCTTAAAAAGTGAGTCTTAAAACCGATTAATGACTGTATGTTTTTTCACCTGCATTTATAGCGATAGAGAGCAGATTCTCTTTTGGTGGCAATGGACAAGAAAAACCGTCTGAATAGGCACAATAAGGGTTATAGGCAAGATTAAAATCCAAGGTAATAGTGCTACTGCCAGGTACTTTCTTTACATCCAAATAGCGACCTGCTCCATAGGTTTCACGTGCACTCGTTTCATCACCAAACGCCAGGAACAAAGTACCTCTGAAGGGACCTGATTCCATCACTTCAAGGATGAGTAATTTATTACTTCGGTTGGCTAAATCAAATTCCGCATAAGCATACGTTAAGTAATGCTGGTCCTTGCCATCACTTGTTGTAAGAACAACCACATCCTTTTTTTCGATAGGTGTAAGTGTAGCAATTATTTTATAGTCGGCATTTACAGGAAAGTAGGTAAGACCCTTCATCTCTGATTTCTTCTCGCCAAAAGGCGACTCAGATGCTGTTTTCATGAAATGATCTTTATCCTCGCGCTCTTTCTCTATTTGTTTTATGTATGCTTTATTATCATCGCCAGATTGGAAAGAATAAAATACGCTGATCACCACTACAACAACAGCCAGAATGATGATAATACTTTTCGGTTTCATCTGTTAAATACTTTTTTGTTTAGCGATCAGATTGATGACTCAGATTTTGACAAGCCAGTTGAGAGAACTTTGTACGCTCCATTTCATTAATTAATGTTGACGCGATGCATCATGACGATTCTCCCACTGCTGTATGGAATCGCGTTTGCTAAAATAGAGATCAAAGAATGTTGGTGCGCTGTTATCAGCCAATGCTCCAGTAGAATTAGTCAGTATGCAGATGCCTATTTTATCTTTTCTACTGATGGCAAGTTCACTACGATAACCATTTACATAACCGCCATGGTAGAACAAAGTGTCAGTTTGAAAATCCAGCACACGCCAGCCCAAAGCATAATAAGATCCTGTTTGTTTAATATGCTTTCTGAAGTTTCTGTTTTTGGATGGGGCTTTGATAACAGGAGTAAAAACTTTATCGAGAATACTATTATCAACCTGTTTGTTTCTGTTGCCAAGCAATGCTTCTATCCAGAGTGCCATGTCACTAGCACTTGCATTTACACCACCGGCTGGCGCAACGTTATAGTATGTATTTGAAATTGGAATAACTTTTAAACCACTTCGCGTATGAAGGTGTGGTTTGGCTACGTTATTATTTTTTTTGATGTCCGCAAAACTTATAGAGGCATGTTTCATATGCAGAGGTGTGAATAGACTATCCATCATTTGCATCTCGTACGTTTTGCCCGTGGCTGATTGAATCACTTCACTTATAATGCTATAAGCAACATTCTGGTAGCTATACACGGTGCCAACTTTGTTGATCGTAGGAATCTCACGAAGTTTATCGAGCATTTCGGGCAGGGACTTACCTTCTTCAACCATGTTGGTATAAGTGTGATAAGGCAGGCCTACAGTATGTGATAAAACATGACGAAGTGAAAGTAGCTGAGTTTGTTCAGGTGATTGTAATGAAAACGTTGGAAGATATTTTACTACACGATCGTCCCACGACAGAATGTTATCTTTCACCAGAATACCGGTGAGTATAGGAGCAAAGCATTTCGAAACAGACCCTAATCTGAAAACAGTTTCACTATTCACAGAGTCTGTCGTGCCTGCTGATTTCACACCAAAGCCTTTCAGAAAAATAACAGACGTATCACGCACAATAGCAATAGCAGCACCGGGTGTTTGCGAGTTTTTCATCAATGCTGTAATGGCATCTTCGTATTCAGAGAGTAGTTGTTGTAAGTGAGGGTTCTCAATGGAAATAGCATGAAGTGGGGTATCTTCATGAACAACTATCTTGCGTTTTTCATGAGGCTTGCTCTGGCTCGATGGCATCACGAAAAGAAATGCAGCAAGTGCGATCGCCATCACGATGCCTCCAATGCTTATGATTTTCTTTTTGCTCATCGTTTACAAGAAACTTTCAACTTACAAAGGTATAACAAAATTGGCAACAAGCCACATTGTAACCATGAGCTGGATAGGCCTGCATTATGTAACGAGTTTTTTGTGAAATCAGATATACTCTGATCTTATTAAGATATAACTCGCTGGCTTTTTAATTATAGTACTTAGCAAACTTTATAGTAATCCATCATCAGCAAAACTAAAATACTTCTTGCCAGCTATGATGAGATGATCGAGCACTTGTATGTCAAGTAGTTTGCCGCCTTCCTTTAGCTTTTTAGTGAGGTCGATATCAGCCTGGCTTGCTGTTAAATTTCCCGATGGATGGTTGTGAGCAAGGATAACACCACTAGCCAGTTCTTCCAATGCAAGTTTGAATATGATTTTAGGATCAGCAACTGTACCAGCTACACCACCCAGACTGATCTGTTTCTTTTTTGTGACACGGTTTGCACGATTGAGTAA
The DNA here is from genome assembly GCA_035493595.1 of Cyclobacteriaceae bacterium. Taxonomy (GTDB): domain Bacteria; phylum Bacteroidota; class Bacteroidia; order Cytophagales; family Cyclobacteriaceae; genus DATCRE01. The sequence continues at coordinate 6,354 of DATJHZ010000390.1, forward strand.
TAACACCCAAAATTCTTCATGCGGAATATCCATTAATTCAGCTTTGATGTTATCGAATACATCTGCTGAGCTGGTTATTCTGGGCTTTTCATCTGGCTCTGATTCTTTACGTCGACGACCTAACTCAAGGGCTGCAGCAATGGTAATAGCTTTCGCTTCGCCAATGCCTTTTATTTTCATGAGATCTTTTACAGATATACGAGCAAGCTCATGCAGATTGTAATTGGAAGTTTGCAGAATTTGCTTGGCCAGATCAACAGCGCTTATGGTTGTAGTGCCAGTGCCAAGTAGTATAGCAATAAGTTCTGCATCGGATAATGCAGACTTACCCTTAAGAAGAAGTTTTTCACGCGGCCGGTCTTCAACGGCCCAACTTTTTATATCTCGAAATTCGGGGACTTGTTTTTCCATGGTTCTAAAATACAAGACCCGAATGCTTTTGAAAACCTTCGGGTCTTGAAATGCTAAATCCCTATGACGATTTACTCACCATAGGGATTTTATAATTTTATAAAAAGCTTCTTAAGCTAATTTATTAACAAGTCTGCTCAACTTTGACTTTTGATTGGCAGCTTTTTTCCAATGAATGATATTCTTCTTAGCCAACTTGTCAATCATTGAAGAAACTTCCTTCAATAAAGCTTGAGCTTCTGACTTTACAGTAGTTGCGCTTAAACGCTTAACGAAAGTACGCGTAGTTTTGTGCTGATACTTGTTTCTAAGGCGTTTAGTTTCGTTAGCCCTGATTCTTTTTTCTGCTGACTTATGATTTGCCATATCTGTTTCTAAAATAAGGACTGCAAAGGTAGATGGAATAACCGAAATTACAATGGCTGACTGGTAAATTAGATTTAATGGTTATCTTGGTTTGATGAAAAACCCGTTTTTTATAGCCATTTTATTGATTTCAGCCTCAATTTCTGTTGGATTTTGGGGATTCTTTGCCCACCACCGAATTAACCGATTAGCCGTTTTTACCCTGCCACCCGAAATGATCGGGTTTTATAAGGCCAATATTGAGTATATCACTGAAGCCGCTGTCAATCCGGACCGTCGTCGTTTCTCTGTACCTGAGGAAGGCCCAAGACACTATATAGATATAGACCATTTTGGCGACAGTGCTCTCTACACCATGCCTCGTTTCTGGAAAGAAGCTGTCAATTGTTATTCAGAAGATACATTAAAGACCTATGGTATTTTGCCCTGGCACATCTACACAATGTACTTCAGACTGAAAGATGCTTTTATGGTAAAAGATCCAGATGCTATTTTGAAAATCTCGGCCGAGTTAGGTCATTACCTGGCGGATGCTCATGTACCACTGCATACTACCGAGAATCATAATGGACAGCTAACCGGCCAGGAAGGCATTCACGCTTTTTGGGAATCTCGTCTGCCTGAATTGTTTTCAGATGATTACGATTTTTTCGTTGGGCATGCCACTTATTTAAAGAACCCGCAGTTTGAAGTGTGGCATGCTATTGAATCAGCTCATCGTGCCGTTGATTCGGTTCTAACGGAAGAGAAGAAATTAGCAGAACGTTTTGGTGAAAAGAAATATTCATTTGAAGCAAAGAATAAACAGACACTAAAAGTCTATTCAAAAGATTATGCCAAAGCATATCACATCATTCTTAATGGTATGGTTGAACGTCAGATGTGCGCTTCTATAAAAATGATTGGCAGCTTTTGGTACACTGCGTGGATTGATGCTGGCCAACCCGATTTGAAATCACTCATTAATTATAAGCCCAGTGAAGAGCAGCTCCAGAGAAACAGAGAAGAATTAAAGCAGTGGAAGGAGATGAATTTAAAATCGAAAGAACGTGATCATGAAGGCATCTAATTAAATTCAAGGAATCAACATCTTATACGAGATAGTCTGATCAATTTTTTTTATTTTTATAATGTTATTTTGTGCACAATTCAGAATCTAAGACTGCCGATTTTATGCCTACATTAAAAGATATTACTATCGAAGTTTTAAAAAACCTTCCTCCGTCTGCTTCTCTGGAGGAAATTATGTATAAAATTAATCTTGCTGCTCAAGTGATGGAGGGGATTAAAGATGCCGATCAGGGAAATGTAATTTCTACAGAGGATCTTTTGAAACGTATGGATTCGTGGGCAAAGTAATCTGGACAGAAAAAGCGAGTTCCCATCTTAAAGCTATTCATGATTACATCTCGGAAGATTCGTCGGTTTATGCAATAAGATTTATTAAAGCATTGGTAAACGCAACGACAAAACTAGAATCATTCCCAATGTCAGGTCGTTTGGTGCCTGAATTTGAAAACTCAAATCTTAACCTACGCGAAGTTATTTATCAAGGTTATCGAATTATTTACAGGCTTACACCTGATTTAGATGTTGTAATTGTTACAGTTGCACACGATCGTGAAGATCTCTTTAATAATCTTAATAAGGACTGGATATTATAACCCATCTTCAATTAATATTTTTGTAGCTGAAAATTTTGTCGATATACAGATTGTGTCCTTATTACACCATCGGCAAATAGTCATTAAAGAAATGAGTAACTTTGATGAAGCCCGGTAAAATCCGATAACGAATTCCATTTTATTTAAAAGCAAGTTTTAGACAATCATGCGTATAAAATTATTTTGTGCATTCTTCATTACAATTGTTTTAAGTTCTTTACAGCAAGTAAAGTCTCAGACATTTTCTATTGACTCCGTCGCAGAACGCACCTTTCATTATTTCTGGGATCTGGCCGATACACATTCGCAGGTGCCAGACCGTTGGCCTTCTGAAAGTTTTTCAAGCATCGCTGCAACTGGTTTTGGTCTTACATCTTATGTCATAGGTGTTGAACGTGGTTATATCACACGTGAGCAGGCAGCAGATCGTGTTTATAAAATATTGAAATTCTTAAGTGAAGCGCCGAAAGGAAAAAATAAAACCGGCATTATTGGATACAATGGATTTTTCTATCACTTCCTTGATTCCAAAACCGGTCTTCGTTTTCGTGATGTTGAACTCTCAACGATAGACACAGGTCTGTTAATGGCTGGGATCTTATCGTGCCTGGAATACTTTGATAAAGACATAAATGTTGAAAAGCAGATTCGTTCGTGGGCTGATGCTTTGTATAGAAATGTTGATTGGAAGTGGGCGATGAATGGAAAAGAAACAATGAGCATGGGCTGGCATCCGGAGAGTGGTTTCCTTGATGCTTCATGGCAAGGTTATAATGAAGGAAGTATTTTGTATATCATGGCGTTGGGCTCACCAACACATCCAATACCAACAGAAAGCTGGAGTGCATGGACTAAATCATTTCAGTGGTCAACTTATCATAGTCAGGAGCACATAAATTTTGGTCCATTGTTTGGGCATCAGTATTCGCACATGTTCATCGACTTCAAAGGAATTCAGGATGATTATATGCGGAAGCGTGGTATTGATTACTTTGAGAATTCAAGAAGGGCTACATTGGCCAATCGCGCTTATTGTATTGCCAACGGTGCCGGCTATAAAGATTATAGTGAAAATATTTGGGGACTTACTGCCTGCGATGGACCTGGTAATGATAATAAACAAAACCCTAATATCTCCTTCATGGGTTATAGTGCGCGTGGTGCAGCTGAGTTTTATTTGGTTGATGATGGTACAATCGCACCAACAGCTGCTGGTGGCTCCATACCTTTTGCTCCAGAAGTTTGTCTGCCTGCTCTTGAAAACATGTATAAAAAATATAAGGATAAGCTCTATGGTAAGTACGGTTTTAAAGATGCCTTCAACATGAGCATTGTAAACAGAGATGGAACCACAGGTTGGTTTGATAAAGATTATTTGGGCATTGATGAAGGACCAATCTTAATTCAAATTCAGAACTATCAGAATAATTTAGTGTGGAACCTGATGAAGAAAAACCCTTATATACGTGAAGGTTTGAAGAAGGCCGGTTTTAAAGGCGGATGGCTTGGGAATTAGAGATTAACTTAATACTGTTATAATTTCATCAGAGAATGAAAAGTAAGTGGTTGTTGGGGTTGTTAATATTTATCTCAGCGGCATCAAGAGCGCAAGAGGCAATTGATGTTGACGATAAGCTTATTGAACGAAACATCATGCCCAATGAGGTGACTTACTATATTGATCAAACAAACTCTCTTTCATTCAGACAGATCTCCTCAAATGGTTTTTCGAATCGCTTCTTAAAACATCCTGATTATCAGAATAAAGATTTTAAGAACAATGTTTCGTATTGGATCAGACTTCCTATAAGGCATCACATCAACACGAAGAAAGTCTGGTTACTCGAATTTTATGATCAAACCATCGATCAGCTTGATGGATATATTCCTCATAATGATGGTTCATATGAGAACATTATCATGGGTGATAATCAGCCTTTCATGCAACGCACCTTCAAGCATAAAAACTTCGAGTTTGTATTGGACATAAAATCTGATACCACCATGTATTATTATTTTATGGTACGATCGCACGAGTTAGCCGATATTCGAATTGCATTCCGCTCAGTTGATCGTTTTATTTATTATGCATTAAATGAATATTTTCTATTCGGAACATTTTATGGAATGATCATTATCATTAGCCTCTATAATTTTCTGGTGTTTCTGGCTATTCGTGAAATAAAGAACATCTTCTACATAATGTATATTCTTAGTGTAGCGGCGTATGCTATGAGCTACGATGGTGTAGGCTTTCAATATCTCTGGCCAAACCATCCAGACTGGAATGGCTATGCAGTTGGCGCCACGTTGTATTCCGTTGTGTTATGGAGTCTGATTTTTACAAGGCGATTTTTAAATACCAGATCAAACTCACCTGTATTAGACAAAGCACTCATCTGGATGATTGTTATCCGGTCTGCATGGTTCTTTGTTGAATTGTTTTTCCTACCACAAACACTCACTTATCGTAACGTAGAGATTATTCCGTTCTCACTGATATTTTATACAGGGATCTATGTGTGGCGACGTGGTTATCGTCCTGCGCGATTCTTTGTGATTGGGTATGGAGTGTTGTTTACAGGTTTTTTCATCAGATCATTGGTATACTTTAATGTGTTACCATTCACTACACCACTCCACTATAGTCTTCATTTCAGTTTTGTTCTTGAAATGCTCTTCCTCACGTTTGCCATGGGCGATAGAATCAGGATATTAAAGAATATGCGAGACAGAGCGCATAAACGAATCATTCAGCAGCATGAAGTAAACATGCAATTG
>DATJHZ010000391.1:0-5924 GCA_035493595.1 Cyclobacteriaceae bacterium
ACGCCGCAGTCAGTTATAATAGTCACATTCTTTTTCTTCGCCAGTTCATCGAGTAAGAATGGATCTTCGGGAAAGAAAGAAATGTCTACCATATTCTTTCCTCCTTCAATAACAATTTTAACAGTGTTGAAACCCATGAAGCCCGGTACGGCGCCAACAATTAAATCGTAAGGTTGAATGAGTTTGGTTAATGCTTCAGGGTTAGTGAAATCTGCCTGTACTGTTTTTATACCTGATGACTGCAATGAGTTCAGTGCTTCCTGATTGAAGTCGGCAGAAGTAACATCGAATTGTCTGGAAAGATCTGCGGCTATGGTTTTACCAACCAGGCCTGCACCCAATACAAGTATCTTTTTCATGTGGGGTGTGTGATTTAAAAGCCAGCTCCCTCAAAATTTTAATTGATGGACAGGCATTCACAGTGTAAGATAAAATTTGCGACAGGTTAATTCAAATTAACTCATCATTATTTAAACGGCGTAATACTATAAATCAGAGCATTAAATGACTGCCAGTGATATGACTTTCCATACATCTGCTTTCAGTATGATTTTCAAAATAAATTGCCCGCCAGAAAGTTTAGCTTTATCCTCTAAATAACGTAATTTCCGGTAACATCAACACTGATATATATTGAGTATGTTCGATCCAAATGCCGTATTGCAAAAAGCTAAGTCATCAGCTTTTTATCTCAAAGTTCTTAACTGGTCACTCAACCGGATGATTCCCTTTAACAAACCACATGGCTTTAAAATCATGGAGATTGGTGATTATAAGTTAAAGACATTGATTCCTTACCGCAAAAGTAATTTCAATCATATCAGAGGATTGCACGCCTGCTCACTGGCAACAATTTCTGAATTTACTACGGGTTTTTTATTGGTTTCGAAACTAGATAGTAAAAAGTACAGACTAATTATGCAACGTCTGGAAATGGATTATCACTATCAGGGTAAGATGGATGCCACCGCTGAGTTTGAAATTTCAGAAGCATGGATGCAGGCTACTATTTACACGCCACTTCAATCAAGTGAATCTGTAGTAGCCATTTGTGAAGTTCGTATCCACGATATTAAAGGTAATCACCTCACCACAGGTAAAGTTTACTGGCAGATAAAAGATTGGGCGAAGGTGAAGACAAAAGTTAGCTAATACTTAAATCATCATTCAACTTATTTAGTTATGAGAAAAATAGATCAACTTCTCTCCGAGTATGGCGAAAGCCATCAGAACAAAACAAATAAATCTATCCACTGGATTTGCGTGCCGCTTATTTTTTTTAGCATCGTAGGTCTTATTGCCTCCATTCCCTCTGGGCCACTGCGATCTCTGCTGGGTAACGATAGTCCCTTTGCCAATTGGGCAGCCGTTGTGTTAATTTTGATTACGGTGTATTATCTGTCACTGTCGTTGTCGCTTACTGTTGGTATGTTGCTGTTTGGTTTTCTGTGCCTTGTAGTAGCAAATAATATTACTAAAGTTGTTCCGATGCCACTATGGTTAGTTTGTATTGTTATTTTTGTGCTGGCATGGATTGGTCAGTTTTATGGACATAAGGTAGAAGGGAAGAAGCCTTCCTTTTTTAAGGACATTCAATTTCTACTCATTGGCCCGGCGTGGCTCATGCATTTTATTTATAAGAAGATAGGAATCCCGTATTGATTGGAAGATTACATATTTCACGAAGGCTTACCACCCCAGGAGTATAAGCCTGATTTTGAATTTGCGTTGTTTAATACTAAAAAGCATTTGTTGCTTCAAACAACAGAGAACTGGCATTCATATTCTGTGTTGGATAAGCGATATAATACGGTAAGTGCTATTATTTATATTAACATCAGTGATGGTGTAGCGCATAGTCCGTTACGGAGTCCGTTTGGTTCGTATGAGATCTCATCGGATTTATCGCCACAGATTATATTTCAGTTTCTGGAATTTGTTGATGCCAGGCTGAAGGCTAAAGGTGTTTCAAAAATAATAATCAAGGAGCCACCGACATTGTATAATTCTGAAAGGGCAGCTTTGATCCATACGTTTATGCTGAACCTTGGGTATCATGTTGCAGATGCTGAGGTTGGTGCCGTTATTCAGGTTACTGAGAATAGTTTTGGCAGCTACCCGGGCGCCAGCAGCAGAAGAAAGTTGAGACAAGCACACAACGAAGGACTTGTTTTAAAAAAGCTTGATAGCGAATGGCTCTCTGAAGTTTACTTATTTGTGCTGGCATGTCGCAAGCAACGTGGATATTCACTCTCCATGTCTCTGGCTGAAATAAAAAAATCTGTAGATCGATGCAAGGAGGAGTTTATGTTCTTCGGCGTTTTTAAGGAGGATAAAATAGCCGCTGCTACCATTGCTATTCAGGTTAAGAAGAATATTTTATATAACTTTTTCATGGCACATGCTAATGAGTTTGATCAGCTTAGCCCTGCCATTATGCTGGTGGAGGGACTCTATGATTACTGCCGGCAAAATAATATCGCACTTCTCGATCTTGGTACATCAGCTGTAAATAAAAAACCAAATTTCGGATTGATTGAATTCAAGCTCAATATTGGGGCAACTCCTTCATCTAAATTTACCTTTGAGAAAAATTTTCAGTAATGAGTTTTCCGCTTGTATCCGTTATATGTCTCTGTTATAATCAGGCGCGGTTTGTTGCTGAAGCTATTGAATCTGTAATAAAGCAGACTTACACTAATCTTCAAATAATTATAGTTGATGATGCCAGCACAGACAATAGTGTAGCTGAGATTCAAAAAGTAGTTGATAAAAATCCATTCATAGAGTTTATAGCACTTGATAAAAATCACGGCAACTGCAAAGCATTTAATATTGGCTGGGCTAAAGCTAAAGGCGATTTTATCATTGATTTTGCATGCGATGATATTATGCTGTCAGATCGTATCAAACACCAGGTTGAATTTTTCCAGGCACTCGATGCTGATTACGGTGTTGTTTTTACAGACGCCATTTATGTTGATGAAAAAGGAAAATTCTTATACAATCATGTTGAGAATCTTCGTGCTAAAAAATTATTGACTGATGTTCCACAAGGTGATGTGTATGAAGAACTGATCTCAACATATTTTATTTCTTCTCCCACCATGATGATCAGGAGAGAAGTACTTGAATCATTAGATGGATACGATGAAGCACTGGCTTACGAAGATTTCGATTTCTGGATTCGTTCATCGCGCAATTATAAATATGCCTTTCTGGATGAGAAGCTCACCGAGGTACGCAAATCAAATAGATCTATGTCCACCGGCTGGTACAAGCCAGGCGATCCGCAGTTACACTCAACCTATTTAATTTGCTTAAAGATTAAACAGCTAAATAGAAGTGAAGAAGAAAACGAATCTCTCATTAAGCGTGTGAGATATGAATTGAGACAATCTGTATTCTCATCAAATAAGAAAGAAGCAAAACTTTTTTTTGAATTGCTGACTGAGTTAAACGCTGTGGATTTGTTGGATAGAATTATTTATTGGCTTGGTAAGGTGCCATTACCTTTAGCGCAGATCCGTCAGATGGTTTAAAATTATATTTAGTTCAATTTATATAAACCAAATTCCATTCATCTTTTCCACAATCTTACTTCAATTGAAATTCGGGTAGTATTTGCATTGAAATTTGCAGAGCCTCCGTGGATGAGGTAAGGTGAGAATACAAGCACTTCATTTAACACCGGGTTGGGTCTTACATAGTTTACTTCACCTTCAATGCCTGTTACAGCTGGCACGTTAAACTTAACATCATTGATTACAGCGCCAGATAACGTGCGTTCTATTTTCGACTCAGGCCATTGGTGACTTTGTGGCACAATGACGAGTGATGAGTTTTCATTACTACCCGCAATGGGTATATATAAGTTAATGCAGTCTTTATAATCTTCAAGCCACACATCGCGGTGTAGAGGATTATTATCAGGAAGCTGTGGTCTTACTACACGAAAGTGAAATAAGGATTGATTGTCGTAAGGGTTTCTTGTTATGAGCGATTTGTGACAGATCGTGGAAATTCTTTCTTCTAAAATATTAATTGGAACGGGGAATTGTGATGTCAGTAAAAGTTTGGTTAACTCAACAGCTTCAAGATGTGTCTCTTTTGTATTGGCCAATGTGTGATATTGATCTATCTCAAAATGATCTGGAATTATCAAACCAGATTTGCGCCATAAGGTTAATAATAATTCTTTGGTGTTGGTTATAAAGGTTTGAAATAAAGTATCGTCAAATAATTTCTCAATAGTAAATCCTGTAGCACTCCAGTTGGTATTGGCAGTCAGATCAACATCATGATGAAGCAGTACTTTGTCTTCGCCTCTTACTTTCTGGCCCTGAGCATCGTACTCCAGTTTGCTATCGTTAACGTTGTATTGCACGACTGCTATTTTTATTTGCGATTATCCTCACCTAACACCATACTCAAATAACTTTCATATCGGCTCTTTGAAATAGCACCTTCTTTTACAGCATCTATTATGGCGCACTTGGGTTCGTTAACATGAATGCAACGTGACCCGAATTTACAATTCAAACGACGATTTCTCATCTCAGGAAAATAATCAGAGATTTCTTGTTCATTCATATCTACAAGTCCCCATTCTTTAACACCAGGAGTATCGATAATGAATGTTTTCTCGTCTAGCGGAAACATTTCTGCAAAAGTGGTGGTATGTGTTCCTTTCTCTGAGAATTCTGAAATATCACCAATGCGTTGATCGATATCAGGAGAAAGTTTATTGATTAATGTTGATTTACCAACGCCTGAATGTCCAACAAACAATGTGATCTTATCCTGTAAGAGTTGTCGTATTCTATCCTGATCTTCTTTTAATGCAGAGACGCTGAGACATGTAATGCCTATAGAAGTATAAAGTTCGAGAAGGTTATGCTGTGTTTTAGAACTCTCTTCATCCAGCATATCTTTTTTATTGAACACCACTATCTGTGGAATTCGATAAGCTTCAGCACTTATGAGAAAGCGATCAATAAAACCTAATGACGTACGCGGAAATGCAAGCGTTGCTACCAGTAAAGTCTGATCAACATTGGCTGCTAGCACATGAGAGTGTCCTGTTTTTTTTACAGACTGGCGGAGGATATGATTTTTCCGCGCCAGTATTTGAGTTATTGAACCTATTTCATTTTCAAGATCAAACTCAACGTGATCACCTACGGCTATAGGATTTGTTTCTTTAATTCCTTCTAACCTGATTTTTCCCCGCACACGACAATTATATTTTATACCATCTGTCGCCTTGACGTCATAGAAAGAACCAGTTGATCGCATAACGAGCCCGTTCATGATACAAGCAGTTTACGGCAATGCTGAATGATAAGATCTGTAGCGCCAAGATTTTCCTGTACATAGAGCGATGTAACTTCGCAGGCTAGTAAATAATTCTCGGGTCGTGATATGAGCAATTCATATTTCGAACGTAAATCCTGATAATCAGAAATTTCAAAGGCTCCACCGCGCATAATCAGGTCATTAGCTTCCTGAAATTTTTCGTAGTTCATGTTTCCAAAAAATACAGGAATACCATAACAAGAAGGCTCTAAAATATTGTGGAGTCCTTTACCAAAAGCTCCGCCGACATAGGCAAACTCACCGTAGCGGTATAGCTTAGAGAGCATACCAATGTTATCAATAATTAGTACGTTGTAGTTGGCTACTGTCTCTTCTGATGCTTTTGATAACCGGATTGATTTTACCTGCACTTGACTTTCAATAACCTGAAGGAAGGCTTCTTTTATCTCGTGAGGAGCAACTATAAATTTTAATTTTCCCTGACTTTCATTGATAAATGGAGCGAGTACATCAATGTCTTCAGCCCAGCAGCTTCCAACAACCCATGTATGTTGTCCGTCTTTAAATTTTTCAATCATGGTTAATGGTGCTGTCTTTTGTGTTAA
>DATJHZ010000392.1:0-42343 GCA_035493595.1 Cyclobacteriaceae bacterium
CCCACGCCAGCTCCGGTTTCACCCATTGTTCCAAATCCATGAGCATCATCCACTAATAGTCTGAAATTATACTTCTTTTTCAACTCAGCTATACCCTTTAGATCTCCCATTTGTCCGGACATGCCAAAGACACCTTCTGTAATCACAAGAATTCCACCGCCTGTTTCATTCGCTAATTTTGTCGCGCGTTGAAGTTGCTTCTCCAGGCCTTTCATATCGTTATGCGGATAAACGAATCGCTTACCCATATGCAAGCGAACACCGTCAATTATACATGCATGTGCCTCGGCGTCATACACAATAATGTCTTTGCGATCCACCAATGCATCAATTATTGACAAAACGCCCTGATAGCCATAGTTAAGAAGCATAGCATCTTCTTTCTTCACAAACTCAGCTAGTTGTCTTTCAAATTCAATATGATAAACAGAATTACCAGACATCATGCGAGCTCCCATTGGAGCGGCCAAACCATATTTAACAGCTGCTTCCCCATCAGCTTTTCTTACTTCTGGATGATTGGCCAAACCCAGATAATTATTAAGGCTCCAGTTCAGAACTTCTTTTCCGTTAAATTTCATTCGTGGTCCAACGTCCCCTTCAAGTTTCGGGAAGAAAAAATAGCCCTCTGGTAAATGTGAATACTTGGCTAATGGGCCACCATCCAATGTTAATTTCTCAAATAAATCTTTCATGTCTAATTTCAATTGTGAAAATGTGTCTGCTAGCGTTGATTTAGATCACCCTTTTTATTGATCCAGAGAATAAATGTTTTCACATCGCATTGTTAATAATCTCCAACTCAAGTAAGATTATCCTTTGTAATTTTATCACATATCACGATAGTCAACAAATAAATTTATCCAAATGGCCCTTCCAAATCTCATAATCACAGGTTGTAGTAAAAGTGCAATTAGTGAAATACATAAGAAGGTTAGAGAAAAAGAAAGACTTAAAAGTTGATGAAAAATCAGCCAGCTTAGAATTATAATCAGCACACCAAGCGGATAACTTGTCCACAAAGCTCCGGAATAAAATCCTGGCTCCATTCTAAAATCTTGTCGGCATATAGCGCACTGTTGCGGCATATCTAACATTTTCCTCAGGCTATATGGATTGCTTTCCAAAAAGAGATCTCCCTCGTGACACCGTGGGCACTTGAGATGTAAAACACTATAGAGCTTCGATTTCTTCTTGACTAGATTCACCGCTAAAAAAGATTACTAAATTCCTGTTTATGCAGACTTTCAAAAAGCTCTATCGCTCGCTCTACATTTATGGCTGCTTTTGTTGTCAGTCCCTCCGCTTTGGTATATCTAAGTGCCATAATCATATTCATCATATATCTTCTCTTCGCGCCGAATCTGTTAATATTCTTCATTCTCAAATTCCGAATAGAATTTTCTACTATAACTTTTACATGGCTATCGTCTGAAGCCATCTTGATCTGATTTATAATTTTGAAACTGAAGTCAACCATTAATTACACAAATAAAATTTGTTATTTACATCATTTCAGCACGTTTCTCATCCACGATAACAATATTCAAGAATTGAATTTTCGAAAATTCATTTATTCAAAAAAGAGGTTCAGTATTTCGTAAATTATATTCTCTAAATATTTCGATAGCAGAATCTAAATTTTCGACAATATGATGATCGAGTTGATTTGCTTTTGATGCCCGCAGCGATACAATCATATTCATAATGTAAACGCTCTCATTGAACATTCCTTTTGCTCGGAGCTTCACAAAAGATTCGCCAACAACTTCCCTTAGTTCCAGATCAGTTGAAGCGCGCTTGATTTCATTTATTATGTCCTCACAAAATGACACCATCATTATTTATTGTTGTCCTACTGTACCTATAAAGAGATTAGAGTACCCAGTACGTCGGTAGCTTCAAAGGTATTTCTTGTTTTGACAATCTCAATTGAAAATAATCAACAGATTTATTGATTTAAATCAACAAATCTGTTGATTATTAATTAGTAAATTACGTCTGTAAATAATACCAAATGCTTACAAATTTTTTCTCTGAAAACTTTCGCCTCAAGACTGATCAAATCTTTGAAGGACTTACTAGTGAAGAGATGGAGACGTTAGTTGGATCTGGCGTTACCCATTTTTTTAAAAAGGGTGAAATAATTTTTAGAGATGGCGGTATTCCTACCGGAATATTTTATGTGAAGACCGGAAGGGTAAAAAAATATAAAGTTACCGTGAAGGGTGGCGAACAGATATTTTACATTTGTGGAGAAGGTGAACTTCTGGGTTATCATGCCTTGTTGAGCGAAGGATATTATCCAGACTCAGCAGCTACGATTGAGGATTCTGAAATTACATTTATTCCCAAGGATAACTTTCTACATGTACTACGAAATTCAACAGCCCTGTCAAATGGATTGCTGAAGGCACTTGGTCATGAATTTAGTTTATTCATTAATAGCATAACCAATCTGGCGACAAAGTCCGTACGAGAAAGATTGGCTTTTAATCTATTGATACTGGAAGAAAAATTTAAAGTACCAGATAAGCCGGCTGTACCAAGTGAGATAATAATGTCTAGAACGGACTTAGCTAATATGGTAGGGACAGCTAAAGAAACACTGGTAAGACTGTTACATGAATTTAAAGATCAGAAACTTATTGAAGCAACAGGAAAAAGTATTGTAATTATAAATCGTAGAGGAATTATACAAGAAGCCAATCTTATGGGGCGAGATATGAGAAAATCTTAATCAATAACGTTTAAGAAACTAAAGAACGATGCTAACGATAAAATAAATAATGATCAAAAGTATTAATACTCCATACATAACAAGATCAACCCGTATATATTCTTTGTATCGGGAATAGAATGTTCTCAATTTTTGTAACATTGTTTTAGAGTTAAAAAACTTAAATATCAACCTTTTCCCAAAATTTCAGTAACCCACCATTTATTGAATCCTGTAGCTTAAAGGATTGTGGTATAATATTTAGCGGGCTACAAAAGGTAACAAGTCTCGTACCCAAGGGCAAGGACCTAAATTGGTCCACAATATACAAACAGTAGGAATGGTATAGCTGAGTATCAAGCTTGATGGTGTCATCAATTCTATGAACCATGTCTATATTCTCGTAAAATGAATTATAAAAATAGAATGCATCATAATAATTAAATTTGATGTCGATAATATTTCCATTAAAAAACTCAACATTACGTATCTGGTATAAACGAGAAATTTTCTTTGACAATTCAACAAGTTCTAACCGTTGTTCAATTCCTGTAAAATATCCTTTTGTATTACAGGCCCCCACCATGCAAAATTTACCCACTCCAGAACCTATGTCCAGAACTCTGGTTCCAGGTCTATCAACTAAGAATTCTGATGCTGATTTAGCCACTGATACGGGAGTCCAGTGTTTCTGAGCATTGAGTCTTATCTTCTTTGGATAAATTCCATTGAAGTCATCATCCGTTACATTAACATTTAATTTAAGAAGCTCAAAAATCATTTAGTGTAAATGTTTGATCTATTTACTGAATAGGTAATGCAACTACGTTAAAAACAAGTTTACCTCCTTTGATATAAATCAAGAAGTACATTGACTTCACTCAATGACGAGTTTATTTCATGCTAAGATTCACAAATTGTTTGAAACTCAAGAATGTCTTCGATTTTTTTGAGGGACGAAAGTAAAAGCTAGAGTTTGGTCTTTGAAGTGTTGTGAATTTTTGGAAATCTGGCCAACGTTTGGCATAATATAAACTGTAAACCAATATTAGATCTAGCATTAGCGAAATCTTCAAGGCACCCTCTGCGTTTCAAGCTAAAATCGAGTGGCGCTTAGCTTCATGCGGATGATGTTTACCAATAGATGTTAGTAAGGAGCCCGGTTTAATGCAACCCAATACATTCCTAAGTCAACAATTGTTTGTACAAAATTATCAAACTCAACTGGCTTAACGATAAAGCTATTTGCTCCCAACTCATAAGCCGTCTTAATATCGGGATCTTCAGCAGAAGAGGTTAACACGACTACCGGAATCATCTTCGTTTGGGTATTGGATTTGAGTCTCTGTAACACTTCTAACCCATTTATTCGAGGCATTTTCAAGTCAAGTAATACCACTTTTGAGTTAAAATTTGTACCACGTCCCTCAAAAGCACCGGTTCCAAAAATAAAATCCAAAGCTTCTGCACCATCTTTGAGGTGCAGAAGTTTGTTAGCGAGATTTTTTTTTCTGAGGGCTCTAATCGCCAAATTAGCATCGTCCTGGTTGTCTTCGACTAATAGAATCTCAATTTCAATATCATTCATAACATATAAATTTAATTACTGGCTAATCATTTTGTTCAATGAAAAATAGAAGGTTGCGCCTTTTTCCTCCTCTGCCTTCGCCCAAATCTTACCACCATGTCTTGTAATAATACGTTTAACCAGTGCAAGACCTACCCCTGTTCCTTCAAACTCTTCATCCCGATGTAATCGTTGAAAAACGCCAAAGAGTTTGTCATAATACTTCATATCAAAACCTACACCATTGTCTTTTACATAGTAAATAGTTTCAGCGTTTTCCTCCTGCGAACCTATTTCTATAATTGGTCTTTCCTTGCCTTGAGAATACTTTATTGCATTAGAGATTAGATTTGTAAATACCTGGCTCATTAAATTACTATCGGCGTCTGCCGACATTAGTGGGTAAACTACTATCTCTGCATTCATACTTGGTGATGAATATTTTATATCATTCAATATCGTTGTAACAAGTTGCGTCATGTTAATGGGAGTTACTTGAAGGTCTTTCTTTCCTAACTTGGAAAAAGCAAGAAGGTCATCAATTAATCGCCCCATCTTCGCGGCATTGCGTAACACTGAATCCATCATTTGTCTGGCCTCATCGTCCAGTTGATTATGATAATTTTCTGACAGTATTTTTGTATATCCGTGAATGGCCCGAAGTGGTGCACGTAAATCGTGCGAAACAGAATAGCTGAATGCCTCTAACTCCTTATTGACAATTTCAAGTTGTTTTGTTTGTCTTATCAACTCGGTTTCCGTCGCTTTAAGAGGAGTTATATCCCGTCCTTCAGCTACGATGTAATCGACTGTCCCATCAGGTGCAAAAATGGGGATCAAGCTAAAGCTTATTGTGAGAACCTTATCAAACACAAAAATATTTTCATCATAGTTACTACTTATTCCAGAGCATGCTTTTTTAAAAGCATTGCTCACTCGGGAATGCACTTCAGAATCAAACGTCCACCAGTTTCCCTCCAGAAAGTTGGTACGCAATAATTCTTCCATTGATAATCCAGTGGCCAACAGTCCAGTTCTATTGACAAGAAGTAGTTCTCCGTCAGGAGAAACTTTGGCACAAAGTGTAGACATGCTATCTATAAAATCCTGAATGTCTTGCTTTTGTTTTTGAATCAATGCTTCTGTAAGTTTCCGATCAGTGACATCACGAATAGCAGCTAATGCGAGAGTCCCTTCAGATGTTTCGAGCGGACTTAAACTAATTTCTATTGGAAATTCGCTTCCATCTTTTCGTTTACCAAATAATTCTAGTCCGATCCCCATTCCTCGTGCGCGCGGATTGGAAAAAAATCCATTCCGATGATTCGGATGTTTTTGCGCGTAGCGTTCGGGAATTAGTGTCTCTACTTCTATTCCTACTATTTCTTCCCGCTTAAAGCCGAATATTTTTTCTGTTTGTGCATTGACCATTTGAATTTTTCCATCTAGTCCTGAGATAACCATCGAATCAGGGGCAGATTCTAACAGCCCTTTAAACTTAGCTTCAGCTTTCTTCTGTTCAGTAATGTCACGAATAAAGCCAACAAATAAGTGCTTGTCCTTAACCATCGTGGGTGAAATGCTAAGTGAAATATCAAATTCGTTATCATTTTTGCGAAGGGCTTGTATCTCTATCGTATTATTAAGTACAGCACCTTCTCCATACTGCCTAAAATGAAGCAGGCCCTCTTTGTGTGCATCACGATAACGATGAGGAATAATAGTGTCGCTTAACAGTTTGCCAATTACTTCTCCGGCTGTCCAACCAAAAAGTGTTTCAGCTTTTGGATTCCATTTTGCAATTCGTCCATCACCATCCATCGCAATAACGGCATCAGGAGCAGCTCTGAATATTGTTTGTATTTGCTCTTCACTTTCCTTGCTTTGCTCTTCCGCCTTTCTTCTTTCAATTAAATTGAATCGAATGATAAAAAAGATAGCGATCAGCAAAATAACTAGGCTTGTCAAGAGTGCGCGGAATGCATATCTAAAGGCGGCAGTACTATCGTTATTCCTCCTCTGTCTTTGTACCAATAAATTATTTTCTTCCTGTTCTATTTCGATTGTCAGCTTCCGGATCTTGTCAGTATAATGCTTACCTTTCAGGGTTGCCATCATCTTATAAGCAGCGTCAAATCCCCTTTCATTTCTAGATTGAACAAGTTGTTGTGAAAAACTAATTCGTTTATTGATAGTTGCTGATAAAGAATCTACCCTTATTTGTTGTGACAGATTATCCTTCGTGAGTTCCCGAATGCTTTTGACATGACTGAATATTCTATTATTTGCGATGGTAGTATACTCAAGATAAATCGAATCATTAAAAATAACATATCCTCTTGCTCCACTTTCTATATCTTTTGCCAGTGAAAGAGCTTGATCAGCTTCCCGAATTATACTCCGAGTATGTTCAACTAATCGAGAGGAACTCGTAAGCTCATTATTATAGTAAGAGGAGTATACACTGATGACCAGCATAAGAAGAATAACGGCAATGAATCCTGTTAGCATTAGGTATTCAAAATTGATTTTTTCCTGCAGCATTGGCTGAGCAAAAAAGATTGCAACAGGAAGGCTAATGAATCCGATAGCGACATGAATAGCCAGACGAAAGAAAGTAGGAATGTCTGTGACGAAATTAAAGCTGATTAACATTAATAGTGCTACAAAAGCTATTTCAAACAAGTAGAAGAATTGATATGTTGCTGTTTTCTTCCTATTCAAAAGAAATAAGCCGATACCGATCTGTAAAAAATTAAGTGCTGATATCGGAGACATGCGTCCTGCATAATAAGTAGAAGTTGTACGGAGTTCATCGGTTGCAAAAAATTCATCAATACCAAGGTTTAAGTCAAAGATATATTCTAACAATGTGAGTAATCCGGTTAGAAAAATGATCCCGCATAAAATGATAGTGACAAGACGTTGCACTTTATTTTTTATCCCAGAATGATGTAGTAACAAAACGATTGAAGAGAATATAAAATTCAATGCGACGTTGAATTTCATTTTAACCGCACCGGGAATAATTGATCTCAGAAAATCATTGCGGGTTAGCCAGCCAACAATCACTAAAATACCAAAGAGCATTGTAATGATTGTAGCCGCTAGTGAGAGAGTACGGCTTAATTTTAATTTCATGATATTGACTAGAGGTTTCTTTTTTTAATAGGAGAGGTAAATAACTAAACTAATTGAATTCCAACTCACCTATCCTGAATTAGAATCTATTGTTAAGATACGTTTTTTTTATTTGAGAATGATACAGCAAGAATATACCTTATGTAAACTTCAGCTAGTATCTTTCTTGAAAAGAAATGCAGACATTCAGTCGATGATATCAACTTCAATTTGATCACAATACTTTAACAGTATAAGTACTTACATAAATCTTGGTATTTTAAATTAAGTACAAATACATACTTCCTTTATTGCAAAGGCAAGAATCTCTCATCTTATGAGGCGATTGTGACTGTGGATTGATTGGGCCTGATTAAAAAGGCTGACTTAAAAAATCAGGCTTTTGCTTATAAACTTCTAATTCAAATTAATGACCTTTGGTTAGATGAGACAAATTGAGGGTCCAGGACCCGGTTTTGTGATAAAAAATAATTTTAATTTTAAACTGTGTATCTATATCTATATTATAAAATAAGTAATTGTAATTATTAAACTCTATTAATGATGAAAGGAGAAGAAACTAGTTTTTCAATCAGGCAATTGGTTGATATTATTGATGTGATTAGGAAACTTAGAAATGATTTGATTAAAGATTTTCTGGACGAGCGAGTATTGATTTCATACTGGTCTGCTCGATTCAAGAACGTAGAACTTACAGCACAAAAATCAGAACGGATAAAGATAGATTTGAAAAATCTGTTGATAACACCTGTAAATATCGAACTCTATAGTTCAATCATCGAGGATTATAAAACAACTGGCAATACTTCAGTTTCAAAAGATAATGAAAAGTTGTTTTACCAAGACGTTGATAAGATTTTGAACATTCATATATACTGAATGTATCAAGATCTCTAGTCTTTTGATATTATATGTAAACGCAAAGTGAAAACATGGACAAGGCTGTACTTATAGTCGGAAAGTGTAGTTCGAAGCATTAGAAATCATGAAAAGATTGTGTTGCAGTCCAGAATATTTCTAACATTTTTGAGATTCCTAAGATGGCGACAGTCATGAGAGTTACAGATAAGTACATTCTTAGAATACCTGGCATGGACGAATGCTCTGGATACATTCCTAAAGTCTAACCACTGGCGGCCGCTGAATTACGCGGCATCACCAAGTGGTAGCACAATTTGAATATTGGCAGAGATCATGGAGGCTGCTGCCATGTAATAGTAATTCGAAATATTTTTATTTAAGTTGATAGAGATCAATTATTCAGTTGATTTTAGTCAATACTTCTTCAAAAGATTCTTTGCTTTATCGTACTATTATGAACTACTTTGATGTAACGATTAATATCTCAATTATTCTAGAAACGTAAAAATTACTACCAATGATAAGAATAATGGAAATTACAAAAGTCGCTAGCATTGTAAGCGGTATTGGCTTTGCAATATAATTTGGGTCTTTAACTTTGAATGCACTTTTCACAGGCCCAATAATGTAAAAGATGTTGACAATTGAGCCAATGATAAGGAAAATAGCCGATGCATAATAGTGAGCGTTCCATTCTTCAGTGAGCATCATATCTTTGCTGTAATAACCGGCAAGAAACGGAAACCCAGTTATTGATAGTCCACAGATTGCGACAACTAGAGCTACGAAACGTGTTTGTGGCATGATAGGTGCGATTGTTTTTACAGATGTTGTCTTATATACGCTGTTGTAGAAACCTGCCACATAAAACAAGCACGATTTAGCAATTGCATGTGTCACAATATGAAGCATGGCGGCTGTGACACCAGTTTGCGAGCCGATCAGAATTGCTAGAATAATATAGGAGAGTTGGCCTACTGTTGAAAAGGCGAACCTTTGCTTAAGATCATCTGAGATCAAAGCGCGATATGCTGTGTAAATTGCCGTTAGACCGCATAAACAAATGAGCCACCCTCCAGTTAAAAAATTGGTAGTTAGATCATGTATATAGTCCAATCCGAAAACATAAATAGCTATTTTAACCAAGGCAATAGAACCCGTCTTAACTGTTCCAACACTATGTATTAATCCACTTACTGGTGCAGGTGCAGTTTTCGTTTTTGGAAGCCATGTATGAAATGGGAGGACGCAATTTTTCGAGATTCCAATCACGAACATAGCCAAAAGGACTCCACCCAATGTCATATCAACATGGTTTTGTGCGAATGTATTCCCAGAACCAAAAGAAACTATTCCGAGTAAGTTCTGAGTGACCAGTAAAGCAGGTAGAAAAATCAGAAAAGAAGGAAATAATGTTTGTTTTAAAAATTTTTTGCCAGACTTTATCGCGACCCTATTGCCCCTAAGAGTTATTAGTGGATATGATAATGGGATTCCAATTACATAAAATGCAAATAGAGTCATCAGGTTACCAGCACAAGCATTTAGAATAACAATTGTTAACAACGAATTGAGATAAAAAAAGAATCGGGTTTTCTTCTCCTGAAAATGGTACTTAGTAAATTCGAAACTGTACACAATGGAAATGAACCAAGTGCAACTTATCAAAGAAAGAAATACACAAGAGTACTTATCAACCAAAATCGCAAAACCTATTGATGGAATTGAGTAACTCAGATTTACATCAACCTTAAACGAAGCATAGATTGCTGCAATGGAGATAAGTAAGGAAATGAGGTAAAAGAGATTTCGATTTTTTTCTTTGAAGGGTAAAAAAGCAAGTGCAAATAAGGGAGCTAAAAGAACGATTATAAAGTAAGGCATAGTTATTGAAACGAAACAGCAAAATTAGAAAACCCTAAGAATGAACTACATGAGATAGATCAATGTGTTTATTGATCTTAATCAATAATTCAGGTTGAGCGTCTAAAATAAACTGTGTCAGTTAAATAATTATAGCAATGATACTTTTAAACAAAATTCAAAAACTAGGTACGAAGCTGCTGGAGAAAAGTGTAAAAACGATAGTGATGATACTTGTATTGCCTACGTGCACCATTAACCAAATCAAGAGTTAATATTTATAGCTTGTTGCTTCTCCACTTGTTTCAGGATTTAAAACCTTAAAAGTCAATCGGGGAAACAGGATAATCAACCAACTCTCTTACTCTTATAAAAAACAACGCAAATCTAAGTATAGGGTACGCAACAAGATCAAACAAGCTGCTATCAAATCATTTGGCCAAACTTACTTTCAGTCGTAAATAAACAGCATTTTTTTCTCATAGTCTTGCTTGACAATCTTGACGTCCTCCTGAAATATATAGTAGCTGGGGATGTTGTCTGTTTTAACATACTGCTCATCCAATGTTTCTAATCGATAGCCTTCAGAGATTTAATCATATCAGACGAAAAAATCATCACATTTCCGCAGCAGAATGTTTTAGATTATTCTACGTGCCGTCAGACATCAATAGTAATTCGACAATTAAAGATCACTTAATGAAGATTTTCCGAAACGAGCCAATTGGTGTGAGTCCACTGTTTATCATAGTGTACTGCGAAACAAAAAGTTTTGCTGAAACGTCGAAGAAATATTTGGATTATGTTTCGGAGCTCTCGTTCTCAGCGTATAGCTTCAAGTCCCTGGACAAACAGCTCTCATCGATGTCAATATAACCACTCTCATTACTATTTATTGTCGAAGTGTTAGTCCCTCCTTACAATTTTTACGAAGGGAAAAAGCCTTCTCTTAAGCAAACATCCCATATTCAATCCTTAATATAATCTCATCAACAGCCATCATCCCTCTCCTACTCTGAATTAAATCAATCGGCTTCCTTCCCTCAAGCACCGGTATCGGAGTCTCCAACCAAAGATTAAATTTATCAACAGAATCGAAAGCATCAATCCCATGAACATATAACTGAGCAAGATCAAGCACGCGGTCAGAAACAGGGACACTAAGCTTTGTCGTATCTATTTTGGTGCTCAGAGATCTCGCAGTTATACCCAAGTATCTTAAAATATATTTGGCAGGCAACTTAGAATTCTTCAGTAATGCAATCACTGCCTTTTTATTCAGACATTGTTCTGCAACAGTCTGCAAGGAAACGGCATTAGTTCTTTTTATCCCAACAAACTTCAGTATTTTGCCTACCTCGTCCATCATAGTGATTGTCTCATTTTTGAAGGGTATTCCAGAGTCCACTAGAACGCTGCAGGTTCAACCAAAACAAAGGCGTATTCGTAAACACCTTACTTAATTTTCGTGCATCTCCAGTTGAAATACGAGCCTGCCCGTTAATTATTCTGAATAGTCTAGATCTGTTAATTTGTAATTTCTTCGCTGCATCTGTAACACTCAGTCCAAGAGGCTCCAAATAGAATTCTAAAAGGATCTCACCTGGATGGGGTGGATCATGCTGAATTAAATGTTTCATCAGAATAGAATTTACAAATTAAAGGCAGCACAACCAAACAGTGGTTTTGTGCAAAACAAAAGGTTAAATTTTCTTTTGTCACAAAACGCCCAAACCATTCCGATTTGAAAAAACGTATTCACTAGCTAAGAAATAGTAAATCAATACATTATTCGTAGTTATAGATTTTTCTCCTCTCTCCCATTTCATTCCGAAATGCCCAAACCATTCCGGAATAGAATTCAAAATTAGTGCACAGTGATATCGCATATTGTAAATGCATAAGCGGCGACTTAACTTACTTTGTAAATGGAGCTAACCGCGGCCAGGCTCTAACCCTCGTACTAGTGCTAGGGATTCGACTAATATGAAAAAAGGATACGGACATTTTATAGAGGTATTCAACGAAGCTAAATCGCTACTAGAGATCTCTAAAATCGCAGCAAACGGTTTAAGGTTCCGTGACATCAAGCCATTAGTCAAGTACCTGGATTTAAGCTTTGAGGATCTTTCAAGGGTGTCTTCCGTTACAGTAATTACAATTCAAAATTGGCGATCGACTTCCAAAATAACCCCACTGGCTTCTGCTTATTTTTTTAGAATGGACAGGGTACTAAAAAGGGGCATAGAGACCTTTGGAAGCGAGGATACCTTTAAGAGCTGGCTTATTTCTCGAAACGCAGCATTGGGTACTTTTCCTCGAGAATTGTTACTTGATCTTATTGGAATTGAATTGGTTGAAGAGGCGTTAGATGCATTGCATTTTAATAATGTGATTTAACTCTTTCAAAGCCAAAGGCTAGTTCTCGCTCTCGGGCTTAGTCTTCGGATTCGGCATCATAGATCTAGGTGGTGCGTTTTCAAGTTTTACGTGGCTCACATCTCCTATTTTCGGTAAGTTCTTCAACGGAAGGTTTATAGCTTCTTTTAGTCGCGCAATTTCTTCGAGTTTGGATTGGGGTATTTTGCGTCGATTCATTTTATCAAAGGTACGAATTTTCAAACTGCTGAATGATTGATGATAACATTCCCCAAGAGTATCATAGATGAAATGACCCATAGATTAATCCCTTCACTAATTATCCATAAACCGGTTAAGTTCGTCAAGCAGAAAAGATTCACCTTCCCCTGTAAGTTCTTGATCGTCGGGAGTAAACGGAATTTTCACTTTACTATAGTCTTGCTTGATATAGTATTTTCGAATTAAGGTCAAGATCTTGCCAAAACCATGTTGCTCTAAAAGATTGACTAACTTTTCTCCATTATACCAAACATCCATTGCCGCTGACTTTAAATTTACTTTCCTGTAATCTTTCAAGATGTTCTGTACCCTCTGGCGTAAAATCAGCTGTTGTAATGTAACAAGCAGTGACGTTGTATCCCGCTTCGATTTTATTGAAAATGCTTTTGGCAAAAGGGAAAGTATTACTAAAAAACCATTCTATCGTATTCTTTGTCTCACTATCACCTAAGGCGATATACTTTGAACTGGCAAAGCCCTTTAGCTCAACAACCAGGACTTCTTTGAGCCTTGACGATTTCAAAATATAGTCATACTCATATTTTGTGAGTTTATCATCTACCACTCCTTTCAATTCCCGACTCTGCTCGATATCTGCACCCGGAACCAAAGTCCTTAGCACGGGAAACATTAGCGATTCAAACAGGTCACCCTTTATGTTAGACAAATTATCCTCCTGAATGAACACCGAGAATAAATAAGCTTAAGCAAGTTTTAATATTTCTAGCTCCCAATTAGTCATTTGCTCCATAAAAATCAAAAACTATGATTTTTTTTAAAGCTACATTTTGCATATTGAGATATCAATACCTCTTTAGAGGTATTTTTTTTGTTGGAAATTTTCTATCTAAAATTTCGCCCCTCACCAAAAATATTTCTCTGAATAGTTTCGTTTTCCTGAGCCTTCTTTTTTAAAAATGGTGATGTTGTTTCATCAGATCGTGACATGGGTTTTAATAACAGTTCTTCTTTTTGATTGGAACTAAGTTGAAGCAGTTTTGTAAAATTATAACAACACTTCACAATAACATGAATCACTTCTCCTTCGCGCTGTAACTTACCTTCTACCATTAATAACCTCGACTGGATTATCTCCTTACGATATTTGTCAAACAATTTTTGAAACACTACAAGATTGGCTGTTCCTGTTTCATCTTCTATAGTAATAAAACAAATACCGCTTGCTGTACCCGGTCTTTGCCTTACAAGAACAAGCCCGGCTACTTTAACATGATCGCCATTTTTTGCTTTTTCAAGAGACGATGCTGAACGAACATGAAGGCTCTCTAATTGTTCTCTGGCGAAACTAACAGGATGAGCTTTTAATGACAACGATGTTGTTGCATAATCGTACACAACGTGTTCTGATAAAGTCATTCCTGGAAGCATAATTTTTTCCTCACTGCTATCTGATTGTTGCGAAAAGAGGGCTTGTGACTGATGATCGTTTGTTGACACTTCCCATAATGCCTCTCTCCTGTCGTAGCTTATAGATCTGAATGCATCAGCATCTGCCAAATTTTCGAGTGATGTTTCGGACAGACCTGTTTCGCGTAATTCATGTATGCATGTGTATCCGTTCTTTCTTTCTTTTATCAACACATTCATGTCTTCTTCTCGTAAACCTTTTGCTTGGCGAAACCCTAAGCGAAGTACGTTGTACTTGCCAACCCTTTCTTCCAGCTTGTTATCCCAATCCGAATAATTAATATCTACCGGATGAACTACAACGCCGTGATTTCGCGCATCAATAATAATTTGTGCAGGCTGGTAAAAACCCATCGGCATACTGTTGAGTAAAGCACAGGCAAATACATCGGGATAATAACATTTCAGCCATGACGAAACATAAACGAGTAGTGCAAAGCTTACAGCATGACTCTCCGGAAATCCATAGCTACCGAATCCTTCAAGTTGTCTGAACACGCGCTTAGCATATTCAAGCGTATAACCGTTACTGGTCATTCCCTTGATCAGCTTATCTTCGAAATAAGAGACTTTACCTTTTGCTTTAAATGTTGCCATGCTTCTCCGTAACTCATCTGCCTCGTGCGGAGTGAAACCTGCGGCAACAATAGCGATCTTCATCGCTTGCTCCTGGAATAATGGAACACCCAATGTTCGTCCAAGAATTTCTTCTAATTCTTTCGAAGGAAATTCAACAGGTTCTTCACCATTGCGTCTTCGTAAATACGGATGAACCATGTCACCCTGTATGGGACCTGGTCGTACGATGGCTACTTCGATTACCAGATCATAAAAACATTTTGGCCTGAGTCGTGGTAACATGGATTGCTGTGCGCGACTTTCAATTTGAAATACTCCAATAGTATCGGCATGACTCACCATTTCATACACCGCAGGATCATCTTGTGGAATGTTGGCCAGAGTGAGATTAAGATCATAATGTTTCTTGGCCAGGTCAAAAGCTTTTCGAATGCACGTGAGCATGCCTAATGCGAGAACATCAATTTTTAAAAAGCCAAGTGCTTCGATATCGTCTTTGTTCCATTCAATGTTGGTACGATCCTGCATGCGCGCATTGAGGATGGGACAGAGATCAGCCAGATTACCTTGGGTAATAACGAAGCCACCTGTATGCTGACCTAACTGACGCGGAAAACCAATGAACTCCTCGGTGAGCTGTAAGACTTTTTGGATGGTCGGATCATCTGGATTTATTCCCTGGCTGATAATTCTTTTTTTATCAAAGCCTTCATCTCTGAAATCCCAAATCAATCCTGATAAGCGATTGATCGTGTCAACAGAAAGACCCATTGCCTTACCAACATCGCGAATTGCTCCACGATGATGTTGCTGTGTAACCGTGGCCACTACTGCAGCACGATCACGACCATATTTAGTATAGATATACTGCATTACTTCTTCACGTCTTTCGTGTTCAAAGTCAACATCAATGTCTGGAGGTTCATTGCGCGCTGATGAAATAAATCGTTCGAAGAGTAAATCAAATTTGGATGGATCAACAGAAGTAATACCCAAGCAATAACATACAGTAGAGTTGGCTGCTGATCCCCTACCCTGGCAAAGTATTTTCTTTTCCCGCGCATAACGTACAATGTCATAAACAGTAAGAAAATATTCGGCATAGTTTACCTGATCGATAAAGGTTAGCTCATACTCAATGTTGACTTTGACTTTATCAGGAATCTGTTCTCCAAAAATCTGATGTGCTCCCTGCCATGTAAGAAAGACAAGTTCTTCTTGTGGTGTGCGACCATTACTGGTGATCTCTTTGGGGTACTTGTATTTTAATTGATCAAGTGAAAACGTACAGGCCTCTGTAATGACTTGCGTTTGCCTGATGGCATCTGGATATTGTCTGAACAGCCGATGCATTTCATCACTCGGCTTGAGGTATCTCTCTGCGTTGGGATGTAAGCGATATCCTGCATTGTGAATTGTACATTTCTCGCGAACACAAGTTACAACATCCTGTAACTCTCTTCGTGCAGCATTATGATAGTGTATATCGTTAGTAGCAATCATGGGCATGTTTAGCTGCGCTGCTAATTGAGCAATACGATGCAACAACTTAATGTCATCACCATTATACATTCGCGATGCTGCTATGTAAAGATGTTCACCGAAGGCATCATGATATTCCTGCAATTCTTTTTTGAACGATGTACTAAAGTCAAAGACTTCATTCAATTCATTTGGCGGAAGAACTATAAACTTTGATCCCTTAGCATATTTATAAACATCAGCTTTATATAACTGACATTTTCCTTTTTCAGTACGCAGATTGCCAACAGAAAGGAGATTTGATATTTGTGCATAAGCGTTAATGTCCGTTGGAAATGCTAACAGGCTCGGGCCATCCTGCAAATCAACCCGACATGCAGGGATAATACGCATGCTAGATTTTTTAGCTGCAACATGAGCACGTACAATTCCGGCAAGTGTATTGCGATCTGTAATAGCTATTGCTGTATAGCCATACGTCGCAGCTTGCTCAACCATCTCTTCAGGATGCGAAGCTCCTCTGAGAAAGCTGAAGTTTGTGGTGGTTTGCAATTCAGTATAACTCATGTGGCATTACTTTTTCTATGCAAAGAATCCATGAATAAACCATTGATAAGTCTCATCATGATAATGTCCTAAACGAAAGAGCCAGTACCGATGACCTTCTTCATCTTCAACACGATAATAATCGCGATGCTGACCTTGCTGAAGCCACCACTCTTGTTCGATCCGTTCTGGTCCATCAGCTTTAACAATGTGATGCACCTTTCCTTTGTAGCGAAATACCATTGGTGGATAATCGGGAATGGGTGCTGTAACGTCAATGCGCTCAGGATGACGCAATATTTGCAATGGTCGTAACTTATCTTTGCGCCAGACAGTTGTCGATTTTTCCTGAAGGGATGTACTTTGTTTGAATGATCGCTCAGGCCAGTAATGTTCATCGGGCAGATAGCGATGTATAGTTTGAATGCCAACCTTATTAGCTAAACGATCGATGAGTTCTGACAATCGCATATCTTCCAAGCCGACAGATCCTTCCCACATTTTCTCTTGCATGGGTAAATGATCCTCTACTTTTGGAGCTTCAAGTACAAATAACTCGATGCCCATATCAGGCTCAATGGTTGGGAGTTTTATTTCAAACAGTTTAAAAAGATGCTTGACATTATGTGATGGACGACTGGTTCCAATATCAACCTGTTCGATTTTTCCATCAATACGATAGCCTTTGAATATTGCTGTGCGTAGTCCTTTCTGTTCTTGCATCAAACGAAGGCATAATGTTTCCAGCAATTGCCGTAACGCTATTTCAATACCTGTGGCTGTAACAATGGGTTCAAGACAAGGTAATCGTTCCTGATAAGGTTCAATAGGTTGTACAGGTTGAATTGTTTCTATCTGCTGACCCAACGCCATGTCTAAGCGCATGAGGAAATGCTGACCGAAACGTCTTCGTAAGGATGCACATGGCATTTTAATAAACTGCCTGATCTGATGAAGCCCAAGTTTATGTAAACGATCAACAACATCCGCTTCTAAGCGAAGTGCCTGAGGTGGCAAGCTCATTAACGCATCAATATGTTTATTACTTGCAATAACGAGTGGTTCTTTTGAAAAACGTGCAACCGCCCATGCTGCTCCAATAGTATCAGTCATGGCTACACGAACATCATAACCTCGTGTCTTTAATTTTTTAATAATATCAGAAACGTAATTTTCATCACCACCCCAAAGATGTGAGCAACCTGTAACATCAAGTAAAAGACCATCGGGTAAATCAATAGCTACTACGGGTGTAAAGCGAATACACCATTCAGCAATACGCTTGAGTAATTTTTCTGAGAGGTCTGGAATATCATCTAATACTTCCAACTCAGGAACGACTGCTCTTGCATCAGCAAGTACCATTCCCGTGTTAATACCGTTTGCCTCTGCTACAGCATTTGTTGCTGTGATAATCATTCTTCCATGTGAGGGAGTTCGTAAAACAAAAGGCACATTTCGAAGTTGGGGCTGGCGGAGAGAGAACCAGTCCGTATTCAGATGACGGAACCAGATGGAGACATAGCGCTTATCCATTTCATCCTGCTTTCTGTTGTTGCCATATTGAAACCGAAGAGATAGATTCAACAGGTATGAATCCCCCATTAATCCATTGAACATCCCACGTGCCTGCTTTACCATTTCTGATTCTTAATAATTCGACTTTCCATTTTGGAAAGCCAACACCAGGAAGATTATCATTTAATACACTTGCCAGTGGTGTAATCTTCCATCGCGACACACAAGCTGTTGTATTTAATTTTCGATAATTGTTTCGTAGAATAAAACCTGTTACCTGGCTTTGTTCTACTGCTAATTGAAGACGTCTTGATGTTGTGAAATCAATTTCACGAATCTCTCCAACAACGGCAGAGAGCGCATTGCATTTCAACGCTTCATCCATTACCCAGATAGCATCTTTTTCTTTTTGCAGGTCGATGAAGATGAAACGATCAGGTTCAATGCCAAAACTTTTTAAAGCTGGAGGAAAAAGTGTTCGTGATGAACTGATCCAAAGTGTTATTCCATTATTGCCCATCAGTGATGATAACAAGCCAGCAATAAAACCACTGGTAGATGCTGCGTCTTCTATTTGTGTAGAAAGAAATTCATGCACAGCACCAAGAGGAAACGAACCGTTGGGAAAAGTATTTGTGATTGAACCTAAACCTATATCAAGCGTAACATTGCTCATTGATTTAAAGCCTTGCAGACGGAGAATATCCGATTGCAAATTTTTAAGAATATCAGTTTTTGCATCAAGCATGGACACTCAAAGTTTAATATCAAATGCTATAATCTATGCAAATATTACTTTACAAGTTTTAGTTGAGAAGGATTCAACTCATCACCGATAGCAATATTTATTTCCTGATAAAACAGTTCAGACTTCACATGAGTCAATTCGCTTGTCATGACTTCATCAATTATAGAAGCATATCGTGACAAGTCAATGCTTGAAGTTCTTAATTCAGAGAGCTTATCCTTAATTCGTTCTAATTGATCCTTACTTACTGGAATGCTGAACTTGAATTCAATGTAGGTTTTCAAATCTGAGAGAAGACGGTTAATCAGGGCTTCTCGATGCCCTTTTAACACATCCTGTATCTGGAGAGGAGCCAGACTGCTGTTAGCCAACTCGACCTTTTTCATGCCGGTTGCGGTGCGAATGCTTCTTGTAGTAGTCATAGCTTGTAGTGGATTTAGACTACAAATGTAAAAACGAATACTATTTATAATAGTTTTATTTATTAATTTAGTACTAAAATTAATAGTTTAATAATAACCTCAATTTTTTCCGTAAAAATGGTGTTTTTGAGATATCTCAAAGACCAGTCCGTGTGGCTAAAGTGCCACACTGTAGGGTGAGAGCGCAAATGCAAATAGCACCTTTGCATATGAAGGATATGAATCAAAATCTTTTCTTGAAGAGCAGAAAACCACCCCATTGACAATTTCAATACGACATACAGTAGGATCAAAAGATATTGCTGATGTAAAACAAAATGAATCTGCCACTACCGAAGGAGTACATACTACCTGTTATAGTTTCCACGTATCTATCGCCATGTTCATTTATCAGATTAGACTAGCTATTTTTCCTAATCAATAATAACACTTGACACAATTTACAAGCGTTTAGAATTCACTTTTAGACTATGAGAAGTAAATCATCACTCCGGATTCGAATCAATGCTACCTAATGGTATACGAACTGTGAACTTCGTATACTGATCCAGCTCTGATTCGACAGAAACAGAACCACCAATTGCCTGGACTGCCTTTTGCACGATATACAATCCGAGTCCATTGCCTTTTGACTCTTCATTTCCAACAAAGAACATAGCATAAATTCGTTCTTGTATTTCTCGCCGAATTCCTACGCCATTATCATAGACACTCAACTGCACAAAGGCGCTGTCTACTGTCGCTGCTACTCTGATCTCGCGTGCTGCAATCTCATTTATAGTGCAATAATGAATGGCATTTTCGATGAGATTAAACAAAATAGCATCGATAAGATTTCTGTCGGAGTACAAACGAAGATCATCCGGGCAGTCTACAATAAAAGAAATCGCATATTCATCGATTTTATCTTGAAACAGGTTTCGTATTTCAGAAGTTAGAGCTGACAGATAAAAGGAATTAAAGTTGTTCGACCTGCTTATCTCACTGATAACTTTAAGTTTCAATAACAACCTATCCATTGCATGGACAGTTTGTAAGGCCCGATCAAACAACTCTTTCGATTCGGCCGAAGCAACCTGACTAGCAATGTTACACAATCCAATCATGGACGAAACGGGAGAACGTAGATTATGCGAGGCTTTGTACAAAAAGGTATCAAGTTCAAGGTTCGCCTCTTCTAAAAGGTGGGTACGTTCCTTCACTAGTCCCTCAAGATTTTCGTTAACATGTTTTACTTCTGCATTAGCTACAATTAACTCTCGCTTCTGTCTCCTCAGCTTCGAACTGAAATAAATTAAAAGTATAACTAGCAATGCTGAAAGACTCGCGATTGACAAGGTAATTATCATTTTAGTTTTAAAACTCTCTTGTTCATTCTGTCGTTGAGTCTCACTAAGCGATAGTTTGTTTTGCAGATCGTCAATGTTCAAGAACTTTTCCTTAATCGTATTGAGAATCTGATGATAGTCCTCCTGATTCTTGTAAAAGCTACTACGATTGTTCTCCAGTATTATCTCAAGTCGTGTAATGTCTGCCAGCAAAGTTGCGCGTGTTTCAGCGTCAATATTCAACACTCCGCGCGCGAGTTTTTGATTGATGACCCGTATCTTATTATTGAACTCTTTTCGATGTTGTGCAAGCTGCTGATTTTCGATGGTGGCATGTGATATAATATTCTTGATGTCTTCCTTTACAGGTGATACATCAGATATCCGCGCCATGTATTTAACATCCGTCCCTTTGACCGAATCTTCGAATGCTACCATCAGTTGCTTCAGTTTGTCATTAAGCTTCTTTCGCGTTTCTTCGTTCAGAATCTGCGACTGATAATTCTTAAACAATCTATAAAATTCCTCAAGCGACCTAATTGAATCGATTGGAAAATCTCTTTTGCTTTTGCTGATTTGTGGAACGTCTGCCGAAACCCGCTTCCTGACGGTGAGTACACTTCGTGATTCAGATGTCAGAAGGTTTATAATCTGAAAGTCTGTAACAATAAACTGTTCCTTTGATTCAATCTTTTCATCGAGTGCTAAAGCTACTTCAATTTTACCCTCATTGTCGGTGACCGTGTTCGTAGTTTTTGCTCCTCTGAAGGTCACACTTACATTCTTCAACGCATCACTCGTATTATCCTGGATGTATACTTGTACCATCTTATAGGACTTCTTCCTAATGATAACTTCAAGAACTCCCTTACTATAATTCCATGAAGCAGCCTCCAATTGCTCGTCTCTAATAATGATTGACTTAAGCGGAATATCTTGCGCTTCCAGTTCTATAAGCTTCTCTGATTTACTTCCTACATCTACAAAAGATTTGCCGTTAATGGATAATTCAACGTTGGGAATACGTTTCAAACTTTGGTCAAATGTTTTCACCAACACATGTTGTGTTCCCTGGCCAAAAGCTGCAGCACAGTTTAAGTGAAAAAATAGCATCAGCAGTTTGATGTAGTTCAAATAAGATTGAATGTAAGTATATTTCATGATCTTACTTATGGACTAACTTTGAATATTTCGCGAACCACGACAATATCGTGTTTCTCTTCTTTTTTACGGTGTCTTGGAACTCCCAGACTTACAACAGTTTCATTTTTATTTTCCTCCACTACTTTGAGCTTGTATTGACTAAAATAGGGAATCTGTAATACAAAGTTTCCCAATGAATCCGCCATAATTTCCGACACCGTCACACCCTTTACATTGTCAATCAGAATCAGCTTGACATTAGGCAGCGGTTTAAGTGCTAGAGAATCTTGCGATCCTATTTCTTTAAAACGTAGTGTGCCCTCCATGACTATCGGGTACGTCTGCATATCAATATCCACTCGATAGATATCGTCATGGGTATCACCGCGGTTGGAAGAAAAATACCCCTTGGTGCCCAATGAATCTACAACAAAGGAAAAATCATCAGCATGTGTATTGATAGGATATCCCATATTGACAATTTCTCCAAAACCATCACTCAGAATATCAACCTTGAAAACATCAAGCCCCCCCATACCAGCCTGACCTGTTGATGAAAAATATAATACACGATTCTGTACAAAGGGATATGACTCATCATATCGGGTATTGATGTCTATCAGGTTAACGGGTTTATTCCACTTACCCTGACTATAATCGCAGCGATATAGATCCTTGCCACCTTGACCTCCCTTCATGTCCGACGAGAAATACAATACTTTCCCATTCTCAGAAATAGAAGGGTCAGTTACCGAATAGGTAGCGCTGTTGTATGGAAACGGGTAGGTTGTAATCCATTTGCCATTTTTCCATTCCGCAAAATAAAGCTGTAACGTACGTGCCCTATCGTTGCCTGGTTTATTGGCTGATGCAGTGTATACCATATTATTCTCCTTATTAAAAAAAGAAAATGGCCCTTCCTGAAAATTGGCTATATATCCCTTCTTAAAGAAATCAGGCTCTCCGTAATGTCCCGCGTCTACGCCCATGGTATCTTTTATAAACGGGCTAAAGTATGAATGATAAAACGACATCTGCGTCGCGGCATCTCGCCTCACAACTACAGAAACTTTCTCCCGATTAGACAAGAAAAGCATTCCGTCTCGGAATGGCATACCACCAAATTCGTTTTCTGGTGAGTTGATGTTTATGGATTGAACAGCGTAATGAGTTGAATCTTCCAGTAGATATTGTATATTTTTAAGTCGCCAGATTTTTTTAGCGATAATCAAATCATCTGGTGATTGTGTTAAAATCTTTTCATAGTACACAATCGCTGATTCATAATTACCCAGGCTTGCGTACGATTCAGCGCAGTTGAACTGGTCATCAGATAAAAGTACACCAGATCGGTTCATAAATCTTTCATACCAGGAAACACATTGATGATGGTCCCCAATAAAGTGATAGCACCTTGCAATTCGTAAGTTAATTTCTTCCGTTGGGTGCTTTTCAAATACATCTTCATATCTCTCTACAGCTTCCCTAAAATTTCCGTCTGCATATGCCTTACCCGCTTTTGCTTGCTGATTTTGCCATGCTGTAAATAGACTCTGGCATTCTACCTTTTGAGTCCACCCGAGGCAGAATATTGTAATTAACACATTCAGAAGGCCGTATATCTTTCTGTGTTTCATCTCGGTGACACTACTTTATCATAAACAAATTTAAAACGATAGTTGATCACGATTTCGTGCGAACCATTTCCAGCTTTTGGAACATCTCCAATAGGATAATCATAAGCATAGCCAAACTGAATTTGTTGCGTTATCTTTCCTCGAAACAGAAAGTCAACAGACTCATCCTTTCTATACGAAAGACCGAGTGTAACGGCGTCAAAGGCAACAATGTTCATGTTTAAATCAAATGATATCGGATTACCAGGAAAATATTTTACCAACACACAAGGCTCTAGATCAATTACATTGTTGAGATGTACCCGGTATTTTGAAAACAATAAATAATTTATTCTGCGCCAATGCACAGTCATAGTATCATTTACGACAGAATTTTCCGAAAGTATCTGCGGTGCTGATAATCCTATATGAAGTCTGCTTGTACGAAAATATATACCTGCTCCAACATCAAACGAAGTTTGTGAAAGGCCAGAGGTGCCAACCAAAGGATCATTCCCAGAACTCGCCGCCAGCGAAGAATAGTCCGATTTATTATTGTGAATGCCAGCTTGAAAACCGAAAGACAATCGAACAGATTTATTAAAAGAAATATGATAGGCATAACTACCCATAGCACTAAAATTGTTGTGCACTCCAATTTTGTCGTTCACCAATGATAAACCGGTGCCCATATGTTTATTCTTGAAAAGTGTATGACCTGAGAATGTCTGTGTTACCGGAGCTCCGTCAACACCAGTCCACTGCATTCGATTTGCAATCGTTAGACTTAGTGCTTCATCCATACCCGCATAAGCTGGATTAATGATAAGTCCATTGAACATGTACTGTGTATATTGTGCATTATTCTGCGCGACGCCAACGTAAGAGCCTAAACTTAGAATTGAAACAATAAGGGTTTTGACATATGATTTGAATTCGGGTATTAGCCTGCGCGACATCGCTTTAACGAATTAATTCAATAGATCCCTGCTTCTCGACTTTCAAAGTACCAGCGACACCTCTAAAAGTGTAAAAGTAAGTGCCCGTAGGTGCGCTTCCCCCTCCCTTGATTTCTCCGTCCCACGCAACAGTTCTGTTGTTGTAACCTGAAGCTTTAAATACAACACTTCCCCAACGATCTACAATAATTACGGAAGTCTCTGAAAATACCTCAACGTTATAAAGTACCAAAACATCATTAGTGCCGTCACCATTAGGCGTAATTACTTTACTAACACTAAATCCGAGTTGTTCCACCGGTGAGGGTTGATTGGGATCCGGTGGCTGAGTTGGATCGGGAGGGTTTGGTGGCTTCGGAATACAGCAAATAGAACCTCCTGTCTTACTTGAACCTGCGAACACCGTAAAGTCACCATAAATCGCATTAATAAATATCGGGATATTACATTTTGTATTTATTGAAGTGTTCAACACATCATTGACTTTTATCTGCAAGGTATTGCCAACAAAGCCACTATGCCCCTGAGGTACTAAGACAATCTTTTCATTAGGAGTTACTTGTGCCGAAAAAATTGGTGACTTGTTGTCCTCTACTGAAACCCCCGCAGTCGATACTCCATTGTATTGAAGAGTTAAGCTAATCATGCCACCAGCACATGTACCGCAGGTATCGGCTGCGGGACAAGGAGCAGTGCTTTGGGCATCGCAGAAAAATGAGATTATTGCAAGGACTATAAACAGGCCTTTTTTAGACAGCATCAATACCCTCTTAGAAAGAGCTAGCATAGGATTTAGGTAATTGCAATCGTTAATTATACGCTAATTTTCACAATTGTACAAGGAAATCGGAAAAACGAAACGAGTCAAAAAAGCATTGAAGATAGATAGATGCATCGAGTCGGGATCTAACCAAATCGTACAACTTTCAAATTCAAAAGTTCAAAATCATTAAAGAATTTACTTTCGACAGCAAGCTTGGTGAGATTAAGGCCATCAAGTTTCAGGTATTTTAAAAAACTGGACTCTGATTTATGTCCGGTGCAATTCATTATCTCACAAACCTGCATAGATCGAATTACTTCTTTTTCGAATAATTAACCAGTTCATAAAATCTTCTTTCATAATTTTCAAGGTCTTCTTGTTTTCGTGATGGATCTCCTTGTAGCGCACTTTTCAAGAGATTGAGCGATTGTATTTTATCATCGATCTCGATTAGTAACTGTTTTTTTGTAATCTGTTTGGAATTCTTTGTTGCCATAAACCAAGATACAAAAAGTGTATTGGAAAGGAATGTTTGTGTAATGGCTACAACTAAATCTACTCGCGGTAGATCAGCCAAGCTGATTTTTGGACGTGAATGGGTCTTTTGCATCCCTGATAGCCGCAGTTTCTTCCATTTTTATTCAGAATTGGATTTTACTTTTGATCAGAACCATCAGCCATATTCGTTCAACAATGAAGGTCAATCTCAAATATCTGTTACCAGACGGAAGTGACAGTTCAACTCAAAATCATTAAAAATCAATGATAAAAACGTCTTTGCTGTTTATGGTGGCATTTACCGCTGCTATGACGGGATTTCCACAAAACACTCTTAGAGTTCAAGTAAAGGATAGAGAAACAGATGAATTGCTGGTAGGAGCCAGTGCTATAGTGCAAGGAACTAACAACGGAAGCTCTGCAAACGCCAACGGAATTATTGAATTAAAAAACATCGCTAACGGAAAACAGGTGATTGTTTTCCAGCATTTGGGCTATCGAAAAACGGCGGACACTTTGAATTTCCCCCTTAGCGATTCTACTAGACGAATAGTTAGGTTAAGGCCCGATGCGGAAAATCTTGATGAGATTGTAGTCACGTCTACCAGAAGCAGTAGAACAGTAGCTGACATTCCAACAAGAATCGAAGCAGTGGCAGGTGAGGAATTGGCAGAGAACACTTCAAGTCAGCCAAGCAATGTTAAAATGATATTGACCGAGACCACAGGGGTTCAGACTCAGCAAACTTCTGCAGCTTCGGCAAGTACTAGCATACGCATCCAAGGGCTGAGTGGAAAATATACCCAACTACTTCGTGATGGCTTTCCATTGTACAACGGATTTTCTGGCGGTCTCAGCATACTTCAAATTACTCCACTTGACTTGCAGCGGGTTGAACTAATCAAAGGGTCGTCATCCACACTTTATGGAGGTGGAGCAATAGCGGGACTAGTCAATTTTATTTCTAAAGTACCAGTGGCAAAGAAGGAATTGTCTTTGCTTATCAATGCTAACCAGACCAATGCTCAGGACATTAGCACTTTTTACTCGCAGAAATTCAAGCGGTTTGGCATTACTCTACTAGCCTCACAAAACATACAGGCCGCCTATGACCCTAACAAAGATGGACTGTCTGACATCCCCAAATTCAACAGATACACAATTAACCCTAAGCTATATTACT
The DNA here is from genome assembly GCA_035493595.1 of Cyclobacteriaceae bacterium. GTDB lineage: Bacteria > Bacteroidota > Bacteroidia > Cytophagales > Cyclobacteriaceae > DATCRE01. The sequence continues at coordinate 27,005 of DATJHZ010000392.1, forward strand.
ATGTCAGCAGTTCAGCCACGTTGTCACTTGGAATCAACTCAACATTTGAAAACCGAATCGGTGGTGATATGACACTGATTAATCATGGAGCGGATAGTGTTCATTCGTATTTTGAAAAGACCGGTACCAGCCGAGTTTCCAGTCAATTGAAATTTGAAAAGAAGTTCGAAAAGGGAGTACTCACTCTTAAGAACAGTATAGGTTTCTTTAGGAGGAATACTTCGAAACCGGCCTTTGCTTTTGCAGGTGATCAAACATCGAGCTTCAGTGAAGTGAACTACTTGCAACAGGCGCGCAACATGGAATGGATTTTAGGTGGCAATCTTTGGACAGACAATTTTCACCAAACTAATTTCTCTGCCTATCCCTTGGACAACAATCTTATCATAGGGGGAGTTTTTGTGCAGAACATATTCAATGCCACCAAGAAGCTAACGGTAGAAAGTGGTTTGAGGAGTGACGCCACAAACCAGCGCAATTTTTTTGTCCTCCCCAGAATCAATGTGATGTACAAGCCATCGCCAAGTTTTACAACTCGATTGGGGGGTGGACTGGGATACAAGGCACCAACGTTATTCTCCGAGGAGTCTGAGGAAAGAGGTTTTAGTAATATTCAGCCCCTTGACTATAGTAAGGTTAAACCAGAAAAATCGATTGGAGGAAACTTTGATATAAATTATAAAACTGTGTTTGAGAATGACGAGGGTGAATCTATTACTTTGTCATTCAATCAACTTTTCTTTTATACAAAGGTTGACAAACCACTGGTTCTTAGTGATAGCCCTTTGTTCAATAGAAATTATGAATTCAGTAATGCCAATGGTTATTTAGATAGCAGAGGTTTTGAATCAAGTCTTAGGCTTGGCTTCGATGACCTGACAATTTATTGCGGGTACACTTACATAGATGCGGTAAGACATTTCGGCGACAGAAATAGTGTTAATCCGCTGACCGCCCGACAGCGAATTTATTCAAACCTCCTATATGAGTTTGACGAAAAGCTTCGCTTGGGTTTTGAAGTTTTTTATACGGGCCAACAAACTCTAAATGACGGCAGCACACGTCCTGACTATTGGATCATGGGTGCATCAGCAGAATATAAGTTCAAGCATTTCAGTGTATTCACTAACGCGGAAAACTTCACAGACGTCAGACAAACTCGTTTTGAGTCGATGTACACTGGCTCGATGCAAAATCCACAGTTCAAAGATATATGGGCGCCCACCGATGGGTTTATTGTCAACTGGGGAGTGAAAATAATTATTTGGTAGATTTAGACAATTATTCCAACTGCTTAGATGAAAGCATTTTAATGATGATAAACTATTTCTTTTTGAAGTTCTCCTTTAGAATTTCCAATAGGTCATCAAATTTTGGAGATTGAGGCGTTCGGACGGGTGATATTTCAGGAGTTGTAAATTTTAATGCTTGCTCAATGTCTACGCCATCATCATTTAGTTTCCAAAGAATTGCATCAAATCTTGAAATATAGAACCCAGAAACTTGCAATAGATAGCTATATAGTTTCAATAATACTCTCGTAATAAAAAACACAACAAGGATTATCCCTGTCCTTATTGAAATCGTCGTTGCCAATATGAATTCTTCCGAAGGGTTCTGGATTGTTTTTATAGGTGGAATAATATCGTTAATGAAAAGAAAGGAGTAAATACTTAACGAAAGAATTACGACACTTATTCCCAAAATAATGTAAGCTGATATTTCATATGACTGGTATCTAACAAAATATATTCTCGCCATTCGTTTAAGAATAGGTGAATCAGGTTTTATCTTGTTAAGATCAATGTATTTCGAATAAACATAGATCGTAGAGCGAGTATAAATTATGTAGATACCCATCCATAAAACGACTCCTAAAGCAATAGTAATTAAGATATACCAATACCATTCCATAGGTTTACATTTAAAGGTGAAACAATTTTATTATTATAATAAAAGTGACCTGGTACTACTTGGTTCTTTCGTATAATGAGCCATGGAAGTTATTCAATAGGTCACGTATTTCTTGTAAATTAAGAGTTCATTATGGATGCCATAAAATATCCCCACCAGCTAGCATCTTGAACGACTAAATAGATGACCTGACACACAGTATAAATGCTTAGGCAAATCCAGAGTGCATTTGTATTCACCTGCTGTGCTCTGTCTTTCAGCGATAGGCTAAGTAGTATGGTGTCTATTAAAACAAAAGCTGGGATGTAGAAAAGTGTCTCAATCTTGAAACCAACAGAAACGATTCGATCAATAGTAGGTCCAAGAATAGTTAATGCCGCAGCCATCATATATCGTGCATGTACAGACGAACGCTTTTTGTTTATAATTGCAAGTAAATAAAACAGGCCCAGCCATAGCAGATAAAAAAATGGAAGACCATAAGCTTTGGCTGCCTGACGTCTGATTTCGTTACCGCTATATTGAAGGTGACCTTCAACCAACAGTCGTGAGACTCTGTTCACGTAATTTAGGTATCCGTGTCTCATCATCAAATACGTAAAAATCATTACAAATGGAACAAGTACATAACTCACCTTTCCTATCATTCGATGGGCTGCAAGCTTTTTATATTTGATCAAGAATGGTTGTATAATAAGCATGGTAATCCACACAGTCATAAGCGCAAAATGAATATGGGTAATTGAGGGCATAGGAGTGAAAAAGATAGAAAAGTAGGTGGGATAAAATCCCACCAACACCAATATCACAAGAGATAAAAACCAATACCCTAGATTGGCATAAAGATTATAACTTTTGCTTTCCAGCTTTATCTTATTCATTGTTTACAAGTATTTAGGTTCTTTGCAAATCAGCTACAAATCTCACAGCCAACTGGCTTACTCTATTCTTAAAACAAGATATTACAATTCAACATTCGAATAAATACCTCTTTGGTGGTATTACGCATGGGAATGTTCTGAATTTCCTTCTGTACTTATCAAACCAGCTTTTTAAATACTACAAGAATTTGCCGCTCCTGTGTCATCTTCTATAGTAATAAAACAGATACCGCTCGCTGTATCTGGTCTTTGCCTTACAGGAACAAGTTCGACCATTAACATGATCACGATCTTTTGCTTTTTCAGAAACGATACTGAACGAACATAAAAACTTTCCAACTTATCGCTATTACAAGTTATCTCAAGAAGTTCGATATTTTATGAAAGGAATATCACATCTGTATACTAGTTTATTTTCGAATGAGTATGGCCAGGACTACTTCAGCTATATATCGTTGTTTGAGAACAATAAAAGCTAGGCATAAAAAAAAGGAAGTTAAAAGAGTAATGTAAATAAAAAACACAAAGTTAAATTCTATAGCGCATACGATCACTGTCAAGATAGTAAGTACCCAACTATACGCGATCACAACAACTTCGAAGATAGGCAGGAATTTTAAGAGGTAGAACTCCACTACGACGATATCGATTTTAATTTTAAAGCCAAGTCTTGAGAGGTCTATTTTAGGAATACATTTTTTGCTGATTTTATCGATAGCATAAACAACAATACTTGAGACAATACTTGAAATTACAATGTTCAAAAATTCACATGAGTTCATAACAATAAGGGTTAAATATTTGATTCAAAATAACAGCGAAAGATTCTTACAGCTTATGTTGTTTCACTGTCATAAAATGACAATAATTTATTGAAGTCAAATTTGCTACTGATGGAATAAATCAAAGCTAACCGTACATTGACTTGATCATAGAGGGTGGCTATACATGCAATAAACTAAACCATTCTTTCAGGCAGTGGGATTAGCAGAAAAAAGAAAAAGCGGGAATAACCCCGCTTTTTGCTCTCGCGGGAAAGACCCTCTCTAAAACCGCTTTAAGCAAAGGCAAAACTAATACTTTATTGATACAGATCAACATACTTACAAGGTATGTCTGAATCTAAGATCAGCATAGGCTTTGTGAAATGTTTTTTTGATCTTTAGTCTGGTAAAACATGGGGCATGCACGTTTAAATTGATATGAACCAAAAGGCTTTACACATGATAAATTATCCTCTTAAAATAAAAATTACTTTTAAAAGCTTCGCCGATTTGAATTATCGAATATTTAAGGACGGAAATGAATTATCCTACGATATAGCAGAGGATGATTCAGCACAAAGCCCCCGATACAAGATTACAAGTTCAACTGTTGAAGAAAAGGCACTATTTGAAATTCTCTATGAGATTCTACATGAATTGGATTTAGCTCCTGCTGAATTGGCAAAGACGGTAATACCTATTCATTCCGAAATTGTACTAAATGGTGGAAATGAATTTACATTTTATCAAATCAAAGAGAACATATATTCCTGGGAGTATACGAGGCATTAATAGAAGTAGTATAAAATTTCAATAACCTTTACTAAAGCTTACGTCGAAAATTGCACTCGCATCATGATTAGGTTCTTGATCCACGTCCAACCCTACCCTAGTTCTTGCTCTAGTTCTTGTTAAATTTAGGTGGAGCATTTTTTAATCCTATATGACTGACGTCGCCGATTTTTGGTAAGTTCCTCAATGGTTTATTGATCGCTTTTTTTAGGCGTTCAATTTCTTCGAGTTTTCGTTTTAACTTCTCGTCTTTCATTTGTTGAAGGTAGTACATTAGGAATTTAATTATACCTTGTATAATAAAAATAAATGATGCTCTTATAGCTAAGTCACGGGCATTTAACGGAATAACTTATACAATATTAAAAGGCCATTTTAAAAATCGATCCCTTTCCATATTCCGACTCCACTGAAATTTCACAACCCATTCTGCGTGCCGCTTCTTGTGCAATGTAAAGCCCTAGACCACTGCCATTGGACTTCTCATGCCCTCTATAAAACATGTCAAATATTTTTGACTGGATATCAGGTTTTATTCCAACACCATGATCCTTTATAAGTAAAACATTCCGGTCATTCTCTAATTTTGAACTCACTTTAATTTCGGCCTTCTGATTTAGTTTGCGAAATTTTATAGCATTGCTGATAATGTTTCTTAATATTATTTTCAATCGCATCCTGTCACTTATCACCGTAGTTATTTCAATACCCTCTAGGTCTATGTCCAGATCTTGGACACCGTCCATGAACCTGAGATCTTCAAAGACCTCTATACACAAATGTTTTAAATCAATTTCCTCCCTGCATACTTCAACCCGAGTATTCCTTGAAAAGTCAAGAACTTCGAGAACAAAGGTTTCAAGCTTGTTGACGCTTTTCTCAATCATATTAAACTGATTTCGATGATCACTCTCGTTATTGGTTAGTCGACTGATATTTACCAACCCTAGAATAGACTTCATCGGTGCGCTAAGATCATGTGATACGCTATAAACAAATCTGTCCATCTCAGAATTAAGAAGGTTAAGTTCCTTGTTTTGTTTGTTTAACAGATATTCGCTCAATCTCATGTCTGACATCAGTCGTGCTGTAATCGTTGAGAAGACATATAACAGACCGGTACCTAATTGTGTTTTTAACATTTGACTCTGGAGGAATAGCCCAGGTGAAAAATTTTGTTGAGTTGCAGCAGGAATAAAATAAGTAATAATCAAAATGTATGAGTTCATTAAAACTGCTACAGTGAATCCATAACGGATCGCTATATAAAGCGATAGGATTCCATTAAGGAACCAATAGTCAACAAAACTCAGATTATAATTAATAATGAACGACAGTGAGGCAATACCAAATATTTCCATCCAGTTTTTAAAGGAAAAATTGGTTGCAAGCTCAAGTTCATTTTTCTCTACATATAACATTAATCCATATCTGGTCAATGACTTTCCCACCCCAAATAGTGGAAGTGAAATACAGAAAGCTGAAATGAAATCACCAAAACCTGTGGTAAGTACTAAATTCCAGTATTTGTTGCTGGGTGCGTCACCAGCCAACAAAAATACCAGTTCGAGAATAATTTTGTAAATCAATAATGGAATTAGAATTCCCATCATCAAAAAGTAGATAAGGTTTTTGATGTTGCGCAGGGTGACATTTCCTTTAGCAACACGGACAAACAAAAACCAGGAAAGAAAAGCGAATATCACTTCGACGCTCCCATAAACTGGCCACAGAGCCACTCGTTGTAATCCCCAAAGACCTGCACACAAGGTAGCGTTTACATAGAAAGCAGGAAGTACACGTGGTCCCCACCAATATGTCAACGCTAGGGCAAAGGGAATGGGGAAATAGTGAGGATCCTGTGCTGATTTTAGCTTCTAGGGATAGCAACGTACCTATAAAGAAAATGGGGAGAGGAACAACCCACGTCCACCAGGGCAGCTTCTTTTCAGAAGAATTCCATCTATGTAGTTCCATTATTGGGGTGTAGTAATGTGAAAAATAAGGAAGTAAGGTTAGATTCACAACCTTCACTTTTAAGCTTAACTTAGCTTGTTGTCGAGTAAGGTGCATAGCAAGGATTCTTAGAAAGGAAAGCAGATGAAACCGTCTATTCCATCTGCTTTAGTATCATGAAGGAAAGACCCTCTCTTAAAACTTCATGAGTAGGGTGCAAAATTATAAAACTATATCGATTATCTTAATTCGAAATTCTTGGAAAAGGAGTTCAATCAGTTGAAATTAATTGAACGTCCTTCTAAACTCCGAGGTGATAGTTTAGTTTTTGTCTTGAACAGTTTACTAAAGGATTGTGAATGTTCAAAACCTAACGAGTAAGCTACTTCGTTTACCGATAAACGCGTGGTAGATAATTTTTCTTTAGCCTTTTCAATCAGCTTGTCGTGAATATGCTGTTGTGCATTTTGCCCTGTCTGCGAACGCAACATATCACTCAAATAACTTGGCGAGAGATTTAAATGTTTGGCTAGATAGCCAACGGTGGGAATGCCTTTGCTTATTGATTTTTCGTTATTAAAATAATCGTCTAACAGCGCTTCAAGCTTTTGAGCAGGTCGTTGTTCACACCCCTGCGAGGCCTCCAAATAGCTTTTTGAAAGGATATTCTTGAAGTAAGGAGAACTTTTCAAGTCACAGCGTCCTGATTTTAGATTTCATGATCTCAATCAGAGAATCCCTGATTTATTACAGCACTGACTTCTTCTTTGGGATTAATAGAGCTCCTGGTGTAAAACTGATACTTCTTTTGCATCGCGTTCCTCAGTCCTTTCCTGATTTTCTTCAAAACAGGATTTCCCTCACGGATTTTATTCCCCGGTATCTCAATTTTACGATGAGAATTTAATCTATTTCTTGGTATTGATGGATTACATAAATCACATTCTGTAATGAAAAATGAAAAAGTATTATTAGTAGAGGATACAATAATAAATCAAATGGTAGTTAACACGTGCCTTTCTAAACAGGGCATTGGAGTAACGATTGCTAATCATGGAAAGGAAGCACTTGATCTGATCCAGAGCAAAGACTTTCACCTTGTACTCATGGATTTGCATATGCCAGAAATGGATGGCTATGAATCTACTTTGAAAATCCGTTCAATGAATGACTATTATTTTAAAACTGTTCCGATTATTTTATTCTCTGCAACTTTAATAATTGATGCTGAAGAAAAAGAAAAAGCTGTTGCGTTCGGTTTTACCGACTTCATGAACAAGCCATTTACAAAGAACGAGTTAAATTGTATCATTAATAAATATATAAGGAACGGCAAATCTGACAATAGACGTTTGTCTATTAATTTTGATGATTATACAGATAATGATTCTGAATTCAAGCAAGAATTAATTAAACTCATGATTAATGATATAAAGGAACTGCAGCAATCATTTGCTATTGCAACGGAGAAAAATGATTTCGAAAATTTTCGGCATACATGCGATAAAATTGTGGGTACCATAAGTATGCTTAGTGACAAGGAATTTACAAACTTGATTGAAGCTTTAAAAAATCAGGATAAGAAAGAGGATAGTATTATCCACTTTAACAAATTAAGTTGTGACATAATTAAAAGTCTGACATACGAGAACAACGCAATCAGTCATGTCGAAAACTAATATCCCCTTGATCATTAAATTTCAAAAATAAGCCGGACATTCCAGCCCCTTATGCAACTTTGGAATTTTTATACGATAATTTATCATTATCTCATGACTACCGTTGGAGTATTGGTTTATTTGAGACGTCGTAAAATCATAAGCATAACCAACATGAAAGTTGGTATTAATTTGCAATTCAAATAGTCCTACTACAGCATCACTTAGACGGTAAGAGGCACCAAGACTAACCACGTCATAAAGTACCCACATAGCATTAACATCAAAACTAACAGGAGACCGATCGTGAATTCTCAACAATACAGAAGGTTTAAATTTTATCTTTTCATTTAGCTCTTTAGTTGTACCAGCGGATAGATAATAGTATCGGTATTGTCTTGCCAGAAGACTACTTTTTACATCCATAATTTTATTATTTACTATATATGGCACGGAGATACCGATAAAGGAATTATTGTCACGATAATATAGACCTGCACCGAAGTTGGGATTAAACTTTGTTACAGTACCATAGATATCAGGGTCTTTAGGATTTAAAATACTATACTCAGATTTCAAATTATTAAATCCTCCTTGAATACCCATAGCAAGTGAAGCATTGTTGTATTTGTTTAATGGAATCTTGTAAGAATATGCCAGATACAATGAGTTGTCACTATGCACTCCAATCTGATCACTTCCAAAAATAAGGCCTAACCCAAATCTTGCATTTCTAAAGCCAGAATGAATTGTACTTGTAAGTGTTTTTGGTGCTCCTGGAAAATTGACCCATTGGTTTCGATAAATAGCCGTGGCGCTGAGTTGAACATGATTACCTGCATATGCCGGATTGATGAGTAACGGATCGAACATATACAGCGATTGTAAAGGACGCTGTTGTGCTATCACGCTTGTCGTAATACTCAACAGAGCTATAATTAGTGATGTACGTGTTCTGATCATCATCTTACAAGTTCTAAATATCCAACAATAGGTTTAGATCCATTACGCTTATCGATAATATAAAAATAAGTTCCGTCAGGAAGAACTCTGCCAGTCGGGTAAATACCTCTTTCTCCAATACCTTTAAACATTGTCTCCGCATTGTCATAACCTCTTGCTTCGTATACCAGGATCCCTTCCCGGTCATATATTTTTACATTGTTATTAGGGAATTCATCAATACAATCAATGATCCATCCATCATTCTTACCATCATTATTAGCACTAACCAGATTATAGGCGAGAATTTCTGTCACTACTGTTACGGTATCTGAACCTGTACAACCTTCTGAACTGACAACATCGGCACGATAATGTCCAGGATATAATTCAAAAACTTGTGAACCTGTTCCAACATTGGCATTTGTGTTTTCATCATACCAGTTTATTTGATCAAGTGTCACATCAGAACTATTTTCAACAGTTATTAAAACAGAACCAGTTGCCTTTTTGTTGGTTCCGGCACAGTAGGAAGGCTCCGAGAATAATTTAAGTTTAGGAAACTTACGAAGATCTTTAACCTTGATTGTTTTACCTCCGGAAATGCAGCCCGTTACCTGATCTGTTGCCGTTACGGTATAAAATAAGGTATCCAACCCAATGTAGTCAGAGCCTGTAAAATCTGGTGCACCCTGCACTGTACTTCCATCATACCAATCAAATGTATAGTTAAAGATAGTACCACCCACATCTGCAGCTGCCCATCCATTAGGAATAAGACAGCTTGTGCGATCGCGAATAACCGTAGCATTGGGTAATGGAGGATTAACCCGCCCATCAGTAAGCATTCCTGATTTTTCACTTGGACATCCCGATACATTATTTGTAGCACGCACTGTGAACTCCAGCGTTGGACTTTCTGTAAAACCTACGCCGACAAGTTTATTATCGCTGGATGGTAACTGAGATCCAGTAGTTGTTAATCCTGGATACCACTGAAAAGTATACCCTCCTACCAATCCATCAGCTGTTGCTGATAGTTGACCGTTAGGGCGACTCAGATCACAATTAATAAGTGGGTTATCAACTGTGATCTCTATTACAGGATAGACTCGTCCATCAGATATTGTTCCATCAATAATCGTAGAGCACCCTGTATTAGAATCCGTAACTTTTACTGTATAAAGAATATCATTTGTCAGTCCCGATTGTCCCCAACTAGGTTTTGAGGCAAACGGTACTGGAGTCATAGGCAAACCTGGAACTGAAGTATCTGGATTAACACCTACATAATACTCTGATACGAAATTAAATGATGAGAAAGGATAATCTGGAATATCCGTAGGGTCTGCAGGGTCATCCAAGATACCGTAGTCTGCGATATTTCTGACAAATACTGCACCATCGGGATTTATGCAATTGGTCATCGACTCAATAGTCATAGTCAGTTCAGGCGAGTATAGAGGAACCTCATTGGGCACTACGTATATTGCCGAATCTGTACAGCCAGTAGTTGTGTTAGTTACCGCAACACTATATAGACCTGCAGTTATACTGGTTCGCAAATCAAGCTTCGCCGTTGTATTTGTAGTTTGTTGAATTGGAGGAGTAAAATCAAGATTGTTAAACCACTCAAACTTATATGTAGGATTTGGGTTAATTGGATTATCGCTCTTAACAGTGGCCAGTAATTCGGCGCTACCGGTTACAAGACAACTGATTTGTTTCTTTGTTTGAATGAGACTCACGTCAGGATAGATAATATTCAAATCATCAATTTTAACATCTACAGGAGTGGAAATACAATTTGTTGTTAAGTCCTTGACCAAAACATAGTATGTTCCTGGTTTTTGATTAAGTAGCTGATGATTCACTTCTCCACCAAGTAGTCCTAATGGATAGGCAGAGGCAAACCATTCGTAGTCGAAAGGAGTATCTAAATCATCTGGCGGATTTGTATAAGACGCTATGTTGCCGATTGTGATACTTGTTACTGCGGCACTTCCTGTTGGATTGCAATCAGTTGGATTCACAGGCAATACCGTTACGATATTAGGTGTACTCAACGATTGATCCAGTATCAACGTGTAATCAAAAGTACTACGACAATCATTTACTGTGTTAACTACAGTGATATTGTAGAGTCCGTCAGTAGCATTATTTAATGTAGAAGTTGTTGGTGCAAGTGTGGTGCCATTAACAACCCATATATAGCTATAAGTACTAACGCTTCCATCATTTTCAAAAGATGAAGCGGTGATGGTTCCATTACCAACAGGTGCTCCTGGGCAAACTGAATTTGGAATAGAATTAAATGTTGCGTTAGGATATTGTCGCGCATTCAACACATCAAAACGAACCGGAGCTGTAGTACAACCTGAACCTGTAATACCCGGTGTACCCGGTGAGGTAACAGCGTTGCGCTTGGCACGAACATAGTAGGTGCCAATGTCTAAACCACCTTGCGTCAGCGCTGCATTGTCAACAACAAATGGGCTGCCTATCAGCGCATCGTCATCCCACGTGTAAGTGAACAAGGCCGATTGACCAGCAGACATTCCTATCTTAACGTCAGTCACTGTGCCGGAACCATTAACGGCTTGTGGTAAACAAACATCAACCGCTGTAGCCGTAACACTGACAATCTCTTGTGGAACGGTGATCTTCTGTAAAACAATAGAACCTGTGGCTGAACAACTCGTCGTTACATTGGTAACCTGAACAGCATATGATCCATCACCTATTAAATCAGTCGATAGCGTACTGTAAGGACTTGCCTGGTTAACAGCATTGCTCGCACTATACAACGGACCTGCTAATCCATCCGGATCGTTGGTCCATGTGATATCGTAATTAGAGCCTGAGCCCGGACCACTTGCTGTGCTCGCTGTAACCGTTATCTGTCCATCAAAATTATTATCACATGCTGTGCTCGATACGCTAGTCAATTTAATAGTTGGATAAACCCTGTCATCCAATATATCTTCACGAATTGCAACAGATTCGCACCCTGAGCCCGGGCCAGTTCCGGCAATCCGGACAGATTTAATATAGTAAGCATCTAAACCAATGGCAGGATATGTTGTTATATCAAGAACCTGATCAAGGGGACTTCCAACTACTTTACCATCTAATACTTTTGTCAATAAATCATTTCGATACCACACATAATTAAAATCATTAACATTACCTGCAGCGCCATCGACAAAAACCTTAATACCATTTATTAATCCATTAAAAGGTCCACAATTATCTTGATTTGTAACAGCCGTATTAAGGGTGAACACGGGAGGTGTATCTCTCAGAATTGTTGTACTTAATGTACTTGCGCACCCTGTGATTTCATTTGTAGATATAAGTGTATAACTACCTTCTTTGAGAGAAGAGAATAAATTAGCAACGCCAGTTTGTCCGACAGCCGGTGTTGCTATTGGTGTAGCAACAGCTCCCCAATCATATCGATACGTAGCACCATTTCCAGGGCTAAGATCGGGCGCTCCATATACGGACGGTGTGATTATATCAACCTGGAGTTTACCTTCAAAATTACCGTCACAAGAAGTATTTGAAAAAGGTTTGAGAGTAATCAATGGTTTTACTGAATGATCAGCAATATCAACTTTAAACGGTGCACTGGTACAACCCAGCCCACCCAGATTACCGGCATCCGCTATTTTGCTTGCTATAACCCAGTATGATCCCGCAGTTACAATGGATGTTGGCAGAGGTGCTATATTTGAAAGTTCCTCTCCGCCTTTCACCGCTGTGGGATCCCCTGTCTGAGAGTAAATAGGTGTGGCAAGAGATGCATTGTTGTACCAATCAAATCGATAATTATTTAATACGTCTGCTGCACCGTTGATGATTCCAATTTGATTTACTATAATTTTTGCCGATTGTTCCTTTGAAACATCACAATACTCCGAGCTAAATACAGAAACATTGCCGGAAACCATTTCAGCAACGGCAGGTTGATCCAGCACAGTAAAGGTCTTAGAGGAGCTGCAACCTGTCGAAGCCAAGGCTGTGAAAACATAATCATTCGGTCCAAGAGATGTAGCTGCATAATTACCTGGTGATTGAGTAAGGAGCGGAAAAGCTGAATTTGGATCTGGAGACATATCAATGTCGTATGTTGTTCCAACAGTAAGATCATCTGGATCTTGATCAACATGAATGCTAATTTGTCCATCGTACGATGAAGCACCACAAGCTGAGTTCGAAACTATAGAGCTTGCCAGTGTAATCACTGGAGGTAGAGCGTCTGCTCCAATCAATACATCCTGATAAACGAAACATTGACTTGCTGAGTATTTTTCTTGTACAGCCAGTGTATACGATCCCGGTGCGAGTGTATTCGATACAACAAAAGACCCTACTGGAACAGTCGGATTAAATGGAGCGACAATTGTTGTAGCTCCCTGCAATAACGAAACTACGTAGGATGTTTCATTTGTACCTACGGGTGGTGGTGGCGCTACAGGATTAAAAATTTCAATTTCGATTGAACCATTTCCTGTAGTATAAGGACAAATCGTAGAATTCTTTTTAACAATCTTTATAACAGCATGTGCATTTTGAAATGGTAATGTGTTGGGTAAAAAGTTCTTGCATCCTGTACTCAGATCAGTGACCTGTACCGTATATAACCCATCCACTTGTCCAAATAACTTATCTCCAGAACCCAATGAACCTGGTGGATTAAATACAGGAGGATTTGTAAAATAATTAGGTACACCGCTATTTGAAGGAACACCGGCATACCAGTCGAAACTGTATCCAGCCGTTACTCCGTTTGCCGTTGCATCCATTTCAGAATTTGTTGCGCCGCACGTTGTTGGTAAGGCAACATTTGTAACAGTGATATTTATAGCAGGAGAAGCATCTGATAATGTTCCCACAACCTGAGATGCATTACACTTAGTAACATTATCCTGTACAACAACTGTATAGCTACCAGGAGCTAAGTTTGAATATTGGTTATTGTTGGCAACGGTAAAGTTAGCATTTGCTATAACAAATGCTTCATTGCTTGCTCCGCTTCCATTATACCAATAGTAGGTATAGTTTCCCAAGAGCGGTGTTACGTTTGCTACAAGCTCTCCGTTCAATGGCATGCAAGTAGTCATATTTGTAGGTGTAACTGTAACTACCGGAGGTGTTAATGTTTCATTTAAATAAGCTGTTTTAGTATTTGAACATTGGGTTAGTGAACGTAAAACAGTTACGGTATAGGTTTGATTACCTTTTAAATTTTGAATGAGTCCGTTTGTATTCGATACAGGATTAGTTGTAACATTGTCCACCCACAAAAATGAGTAACCCGCTGTAATTGATGCACCGCCACCAATTATTGTCTCATCAATGGTAGCAGCCAGTTCTCCAGTTGGATTTAGTGGATCGCAGGAAGACTGATCTATATCAGCAATATTAATTACAGGAATAAATAAATCATCCTTTACTGTTACACTTACAGGGTTCGAAGTACAATTATCATTTGTATTTGTTACGGTTACACTATATGTACCCGCGGCCAGCGGAGTTGAAGTCGAAGGCCCAGTGTCTGTGTTAGACCAATTAATAGTAAAGCCTGTATATGGTATTGGCTGTCCTGTTCCTCTATACGACAATGTGGATATTGCTGCACTACCATTTACACCAACACAGAGTGTATTATCAACATGAGTTAAAGCACCTAAAATTGGGAGTTGACTATCATCAGAAACACCAACAGTTGCTGTGTTTGAACAACCTGTTTGTAAAATTGTAATAGCAACAGTATACGATAGTAGTGAGACTCCGCTTAACCCTCCTTGTACATTTGCGTAGGTATCATCTGTATCTTTTACGGCTCCTATAGCCGTTGTTCCATCATACCATTTATAATCATACGTTTTTCCGGCTGGTAATACACTGTTAACAAACGCAGTTCCATCAGCTGCTCCGCCTGCACAATTTTGTGAAGGTAACTGTTGCACATCAATAGTTGGAAGTTGCTTTGCACTTAACACCTGTGCTGAATAAGACGAAGATTTACAACCTGTTATGTTATGAAGCGCTGTTACCGAATATAAACCTACATCAAGGCCAGCAAGTAAAACGGTACCATTGCCATCTGTACCGACATTCCAATCGAAGAAATAATCATTTACCGTGCTACCTCCTGAAATGTTATTTACGGAAGCCAGAACTTGACCATCAAATGAACCAGTGCCTAATGTAGCTTTTGCAGGATCACAAATTGTATTGTCCTGAGGAACTAAAGTAAGTAAAGGAATAACCTTTGCATCGGCTACATTAACAGCAGCTGTATTGGTACAACCATTAGTAGTGTTAGTTACCAGCACCGTGTAATCATACCCTGCCCCTCCTTGCAGCTTTATCAACTGAAAGGTGTTCGATGTATTGGTAGCAACATTCACAGGAAACGAT
>DATJHZ010000393.1:0-2465 GCA_035493595.1 Cyclobacteriaceae bacterium
CTTCGCAACAAAAAGAAAATTGATACCGATGAAGCTTTCGGTGCTATTGAAGAATCATCAGGGGGCCAAACCAAAATTTTTCTCAAGATCATTGGCACAACCGATAACTACGAAGTGAAACTCGATAAAGAAGCGACCAAAAAGAAAATCATGAGCGACCTTAAAAAGGAAGCGAAAGAATTGAAGGAAGCGTTCCAATCACGCGGGGCCAAAAAGAAAAAGGAAGTGGAGCTTCAGAAGGACGAATACTTTGACTGGGACAATTAAGCTTCATCAAACCCGGTAGCTAACCTGAATGAATCTTGGAGCAATACCTAGCAGCAAGCTGGTTTTTTAAGAATTTGATTTATATTAGCAATTATCAAATTCTAACCAACATAAACGAAGTCTATGGCAACAGTAAACATTACGCTCTCTCCTACAGCGGCTAGCCCCGATAGTGCATCTGCAAGCAAAGGCGACACTATCGTTTGGACCCCTTCAGGCAACAATACGATAACTCAAATCACCTTCAATAATCCTGGGATATTTAAAAATAACCCTGCACCGGTTCCTGGCACCAACAAGTGGCAAGGCACACTACAGTCTAATGCTGCCCATGGAAAATACAAGTATTCGTTTGTTGCCGGAGGCAGTCTAGTTGACCCTGAAATTGAGATTAATCCGCCACATTAATAATTAAAATAATTGAATATGTCTTTTAAAGAAATTGCCTATCATTCTTTGGTAGGCATTTTCTGTTTTATGGTTTTATCGGTATCGGCACAGAATCAGAAAGTGGCTGATAGCCTAACAGTGGTCTATAATAAAGGAACCTTAAAAGATACAGCAAAACTAAAGTTACTCCAGAACCTGACCTTCAATGAGAATAATACTAAGCTTGCGCTAAAGTATGCAGATGAACTTATAACCTTATCTCAAAAGAGCAATAATAATAAATACTTGTATTCTGGTTATTATCTAAAGGGGAATAAACAGAAACGATTAGGGAATCTGGATGAAGCAATGGCTGCCTATTTTAAAAGTGCAGAATCAGCGAAACTAGCGCATTCAATTCTTGGTGAAGGCGTAGCATACAGTGCTATCGCATCTATATATAATAACTCAAATAATTATGAAAATGCTATTCATTATTATCGTAAAGCGATTGTTTCCTTTCGATATGTCAATAACCCAATAACATTAGCATCAGTTATTTTAAATGCAGGGGAAGCTTTTCGCACCCATAAAGATTATGATTCCGCTTTAATTTATTTCAAAGAAGCAGATACAATTTTTGTGAAAATAAACTACCTAACTGGCAAAGCATTTTGCCTTGGGAATATGGGAATGATCTATGCGAGCACTGGAAAAAATAATTTGGCTGAAAATTATATTAGTAAGGCTATCCGGATCCTTCAAGACATGAAGAATTACTATCCAATTTGCTCTTACCTCATCTCCATGTCTGATATCTATTTAGAGAAAGGAAATGAAGCATCTGCATTAGGATACGCCTTGCGGAGCCTTCAACTAGCGAAGGAACAAAAGCTTAAGAAAGAGATCAGTGAAGCTGATCTCAAACTATCACAACTTTACGAGAAGGCTGGCAACCTGAAAGAGTCATTCAGTCATTACAAGGATTACATCACCTATAGAGACAGTGTCAACAACATTGCGGCTGTACAAAAGATGGCAGATCTGCGTACGAACTATGAAGTTGCTCAGAAGCAAGTGGAAGTGGATTTACTCAACCAGCAGAAGAAAAATCAATTGATCGTTCAAATTGGTTCAGTTGCCTTTTTTAGTATCATCATCATCGGATTAGGATTTTCACGCTGGCAAAAGCAGCAGTCCAACAAAAAATTACAGGCTCAGCAGGTGATCATTGCCGAGCGCAATGATCAGTTGCAAGAAGTGAATGCTTCTAAAGACAAACTTTTCTCCATCATCGGCCATGATTTGAAAGGTCCGCTCAATGCGCTGAACATGTTCTCTAAACTATTGTCAACTCATACCGATTCATTCAGCAAAGAAGAAATCAAAAAACTGGCCGTTGATCTGAACATGTCAGTAAAGAATTTATATAAGTTATTAGAGAACTTGCTGGAGTGGGGCCGCTCGCAAGTAGGCGCCATCGATTTTACTCCCGAGAAGTTTGATATGGCAGCCGTGCTCAAAGCAAACCAGGAGCTACTGAAAAGCCAGGCCGAGAATAAAAACATCACAGTTGTTAATGAAGCTGCCGAAGCTTTGCCTGTTAATGCTCATCACAACACCATAGATACCGTTGTAAGAAATATTTTATCGAATGCCATCAAATTCACACCCGAAGGCGGCAAGGTTGAACTTCGTGCCGAACAAACTGATGGATATGCTCGAGTTTCAATTGCAGATAACGGAGTTGGCATTAATCAGTCATCCATTGCGGGGCTCTTTAAAGTAGGAACCCATCACAACTCATTGGGTACCGCCCAGGAAAAAGG
>DATJHZ010000394.1:0-11581 GCA_035493595.1 Cyclobacteriaceae bacterium
GAATTGCTATCTGTTTAAGATTGATTTTAATTACTTCACTCAACCAACCATGACCTATTCAAACTATCTGAGCATCCTTAAAAAAGTTGTGTTCACAATTTGTATGCTTGCAGGATTTCTGCAACTCAAAGCACAAACAACATTCCCATTGAAACAAACAACAATGTTATTGTATTACAGACAGACAAGAACAATCTGTTGAGAACAGTTTATGTTGGCAAGCCATTGCTTAACAGTAACGAGTATGCAAATACAATAAGCGTTACCCATCTTGATGATGACAATGCCGGTATTTACAACGCAGCCTATACACCATCAGGCACCTGGAATCTGTCTGAGCCTGCTATTAGCGTGAAGCATGCTGATGGCAATCCTTCGCTTGAACTAAAATATGTAAGTCATACGCAAGAAAAAGAAGATGCCAACACAACCATCACGCGTATTGTGATGAAGGATAATGTCTATCCTTTTCAGGTTACGTTAATTTATAAAGCCTGGAAAAAAGAAAATGTAATTGAGCAGTGGACAGAAATACAACACACAGAAAAGAAACCTGTTGTGTTAGAGAAGTATGCTTCTGCTAATTTATATTTCAGCAACAGCGATTTCTATCTCACTACCTATCACAACATGTGGGCTAAAGAAATGCAGGCAGCTGAACAAAAACTTGAACGCGGCACACGTTCTATCGATACAAAGCTAGGCACACGTGCCATGTTATTACAGTCGCCAGATTTCATTCTTTCATTTGATAAGCCTGCATCTGAAAACGAAGGACATGTAATGATAGGACAATTAGCCTGGCCTGGAAATTTTAAAATGGATTTTGAAGTAGACGCTTATCAGAATCTCCGGTTTATCGCCGGCATCAATCCATTTGCTTCTGAATATGCGCTACAACCTAATCAGGTTTTTAAAACGCCTTCGTTAATCTACGCCACTTCTTTTAATGGCACGGGTGATGCAAGTCGTAGTCTTCATGCGTGGGCAAGAAAATATAGAGTGCTTGATGGCCAGGGCCAACGCCTCACACTATTGAACAACTGGGAAGCAACCTATTTCGATTTTGATGAAACAAAACTTTCATCACTATATAAAGATGCAAAGAACCTGGGGGTTGATATGTTCTTGCTGGATGACGGATGGTTCGGAAATAAATATCCCAGAAATGGTGACAACGCAGGACTTGGCGACTGGCAAGAGAATGTAAAGAAGCTTCCACATGGATTAGGCTACCTCGTACAAGAAGCAAAGAAAGAAGGTGTGAAGTTCGGCATCTGGATTGAACCTGAAATGGTGAACCCGAAAAGTGAGTTGTATGAAAAACATCTCGACTGGGTAATCCGTCAACCGGAAAGACCTGAAGTATATTATCGTAATCAGTTGGTACTTGATCTTACAAATCCTGAAGTACAAGATTTTGTATTTGGTATTGTTGACAATCTCTTTACAAAAAATCCGGAACTGGCTTTTATTAAATGGGATTGCAACGCGGTAATCTACAATGCATACTCTGCTTACTTAAACAAGAAAGGTTTACCTCAAACACATTTGTATGTTGATTATGTAAAAGGATTGTTTAAAGTTCTGGAAAGAATCAGAGCTAAATATCCAAAAGTGCCGATGATGCTTTGCTCAGGCGGAGGTGGTCGTGGTGATTATGAAATGTTAAAATACTTTACCGAGTTCTGGCCAAGCGATGATACCGAACCCGTTGAAAGAATATTTATGCAGTGGGATTACTCTAATTTCTTTCCATCCATTGTAATGGATAATCACGTTACCGATTGGGGTAAGCAGCCACTCAAATTCAGAGTAGATGTGGCTAGCATGGGTAAGCTTGGCTTTGATATCGTAGCGAGCAAACTAAGTGAGAATGATATGAAGTTTGCGAAAGAAGCTGTGAGCAATTATCACTCATTTAAAGATATTGTCTGGCATGGCGATTTATATCGTCTTGTTAATCCGCATACAAATCCTATTTCGTCGTTGTTGTATGTAAATGAAAACAAGAGCAGAGCTATTGTTTTTAATTACCTGGTTAACTATCGTCAGCGTCTTACAGAAACAGAAAAGCCTGTTAAGTTGAATGGTTTAGATCCGGCTAAAAAATACAGTGTTAAAGAAATCAATCTTTATCCGGGAGCACAATCACCTATCAATTCATCAACAATATATTCGGGTGATTTTCTGATGAAGGTTGGTGTGAATCCAAGCGTAAATCTGTACAGAACCAGTGTGGTACTGGAAGTGAATGAAATTAAGTAAGAGCATTTATAATAGTAATTAAAATGAGAACCAGGGGAATTACAGCCTCTGGTTTTTTTGTGACCCTTAAACACATTTTGTCATTTGCTGATTATTGAGTTATTTACAGTAAAGAAAACAGTATCAGCACATCCAAGGCACATATCAGTGAAGAGACACTAGTCTCGAAGCTACGGGCGAAAGATCGCTCGGCGTTGGAGTATTTGTATGATCATTATTCATCAGCTTTATACGGCGTTATCTTTCGTATTTTGAAGAAAGAAGAAATAGCCGAAGAAGTTTTGCAGGATGTGTTCATGAAAATCTGGGATCGCTTTGAAAGCTATGATTCAACCAAAGGAAAACTTTTTACCTGGATGGTGAACATAGCCCGCAACCAGGCTATCGACAAAACGCGGTCGAAAGAAATAAGTAAAGATTCGAAAACCAGCACGATTGAAAAATCCGTAAGTAGAGTCGACAGCGAAGATTATGTAGAGCAAAAGATAGAGGGGATCGGTGTAAAAGATATCCTGAAAAATTTAACAGACGACCAGAAATTTGTGGTGGAACACCTTTATTTTCAAGGGTATTCTCAATCTGAGCTGGCCGAAGAATTTGATATTCCGTTGGGTACAGTGAAGACCCGGCTGAGACTAGCTATGCAACACCTACGAAGTACACTTGGAGTAAATTGAATATAGAAGAATACATATCGTCCGGAATCCTCGAAGCCTATGTGCTGGGAGAACTTAGCGAGCAAGAGCGAATTGACGTAGAGAAAAACCTCGCGCAATATCCTCAGCTTCGTGAAGAACTTCAAGCTATAGAAGAGACCCAGGAACAACTTCTGATGAGTGCAGCTATCAAGCCACGCATACAGGTGAAGGACTCTCTATTCCAAAGAATTGATCAGCAAAAGCCAGAAGCCAAAGTTGTACCACTCATACCTGAAAGTGATATCACCAGTGACAACAACATCTGGAAATATGCTGCAGCAGCATCTGTTGTTATTGCATTAGTGTCATCGTACCTGGCGTATGACTACCACAGTAAATGGAAGCATACGGAAAATAGTTTAACTGAACTCATCGCACAGAACCAACGTGTAGCAAAAGATTATAATGTAGTTAATGAGCGTCTTGATAAAATTGAAAGTGATCTTAAGGTAATTGATAATCCAGCCTTTCAACGCGTTATCATGAAAGGAACTGACAATGCTCCTCAGTCCATGGCTTATGTTTATTGGAATGCTTCAAGCCAGGAAGTTTACCTGAGCATTCAGAGCATGAAAGAACTTTCAAAAGAAAATCAATATCAACTCTGGGCTATCATAGATGGCAAGCCCGTTGATGCTGGCGTGTTTGATGGTAATGTAGCGGGTCTTCTTAAAATGAAAGCCATTGGTACAGGCGCTGCAGCATTTGCCGTAACGGTTGAACCGCGTGGAGGTAAACCAACACCATCGTTGGAGACTATGCAAGTGGTAGGTAATGTGGTGAAGGGTTAATGGTTGAGTGGTTCGAATCTAGTCAAAAATAATTTTGATAGGTTCGTGCCTGGCGTCATACTCAAAGTGGATTATGTTTTCTTTCTCAAGTACATAGAACGTACTATCATTAATTGAATAGAGATCAAAATTGCCCTGATAAGGAATGTTAAGGATTAGCCGTCCGCTTGATCGTTTAATGGTCATTGGGTCGCCATCGTTATTGTAATATTTTTCAAATTTCATTGTAGTAATCGAGTCAGGTGAAGACATTGCTGGTTGTTTATTGGCCAGTACCTTAAATGGAATAAGGGTTGAAGGATCAACTGATTCTTTAGTCTCATTTTGTGCACTTAAAATTAGTTTAACTATTTTTTTGATCTCTTCCCAATCCACTGTTTTTGGTACAAAGGTGTCTGCCCGGTGAACTATTATCAGGTCCTGTCCAGGAAAAATCATGAGCGCATGGCCACCCCAACCTTCTGCAGCATACATTTTTAGTTCAGAATGAATCCACCATGCATATCCAAATCCTATTTTTTCCTCCTTAGGTGAATAAGGCACAAAGCTTTCGCTCACCCATTTTTCTGGAACAATCTGGTGTCCTTTCCAATTGCCCTGATTCATATAAAGTAGTCCGAATCTTGCGAGATCACGAGAAGACATGTTCATATGATATGCAGGATGCAACGAAATTTTCTCATTGATATAAAAAGCGTCTTCCTTGCGAAAATCTTCCATCTGAATTGGTAATGCGATATCATTGATAAACGCATCGGTTAGTTCCTTCTTTGTTTTCAAGGTGAAAATTGTGTTGAGCGTATTGAAGTTCCAGTTATTATAATACCAATGCGTTCCTGGTAAATGTGAACCTCGTTCAGGTAGAGAACCTCCATCTGAAACGGAGGGTAAATAAATCCCGGAATAACAAGTGATAAGATGTTTTATGGTAGCCTTTTTCTCCTTTGTCGTTAACGGTGTTACCTCATCTATACCAAGTTCTTCAAGTGTACTCGATAAATCAATACTATTTTTTGACGAATAGATTCCATAGAGTGCAAGTAATGTGCTTTTTCGCGCCGAGTGAAGGCAGAATCGCCTAGATGCGTCACCCCATGATTGCAGCACTACACCTTTGTATATGATGAGAACGTTGGAGGAGCCCACCTTTTCAGCCATAGCTCTTGCCTTTTTTAGTTTTAGAGAAGACCAGCCAGCATCTTCAGGAGTTCTATATTGAAACCATTCTTGGTTTGGAAAATTCGTGGATGTTCTTGCTATATCGCCTACAGTATTTCCACAAAAGATGAATGCTAAGAAAATAATTAAGTTGATTTTCATGGCGTTGATCAGAATAATCAATTGCGTAAGTAACGATTTTACATGATGCTTATTGCTCCACACAGAAATGTTACAAAATCCTGGATTAACTTCTCATTGTATACACTCCTCACCAATCATTAGTTGCTCCTTGTACTGGTAAACCCAAGAATAGTACACTTACTCACTCCTCAATGACTCAGCAGGATTTGCAATCGCTGCCTTAATAGATTCATAGCTTACCGTTAGCCACGCAATGAATAGCGAGGCGAGAAACGCAAAGACGAAAATGGACCAATGAATGTCGACATGGTATGCAAAGCCCTCGAGCCAACGACTCATACCAAACCACGCCAGCGGTATTGCGAATAACGTTGCTACAAGAATGGGTTTTGTAAATGTTTTTGATAACAGATATACCACATGAAAATCGGACGCGCCTAATACTTTGCGCACGCCAATTTCTTTTGTGCGTCTCTCCGCAAGAAAAGCTGATAGTCCATATAAACCGAGACAAGAAATAAAAATAGCCAGAACAGCAAACACTGTAAATAAGCTGCCCAATCGTTGTTCTGCTTTGTATTGATTATCAATTTCCTGATCAACAAAATTATAACTGAACGGATATTCCGGATTCAGTTCTTTAACGATTTTCTCCAGCGCCTTAATAGTAGCTTCTGTTTGTCCTGCCTTCGCGCGAACCACAGCAACCCCTCCCCAGGTATTGAGACGAAGAATAAGAGGTTCAATTGGTTTTTGAACTGGTTTAAAATTGAAGTCTTTCACCACACCTACGATTATGCCTTTCTTATCCCAAAACGTTATAGTCTTTCCAACAGCAGTAGCAACATCCATACCCATGGTAGCCACTGCCTTTTCATTGAGGATGAGATTTGCAGTATCCGCTCTGAATTCCTTTGAGAAACCACGACCATTTAGCATCGTAAGATGAAACACATCAATAAAGTGTTCATCGATAGCTGTATTCGAAAACAATGGTTGAGCATCTGGAGATTTACCCGGCCATTCAACACCAATCGTCGCATTTGAAATGTTGGTAGGTATGTCAGACACAAAAGCAAAATTATTCGTTAGCGAATTCTGTTCGAGTGATGATCGGAATGTTTGATATTTATTCCACAGTTCACCAGTCATTGAAGTATAGATCAGATTTTCTTTATCGAATCCAAGGTTACGAGTGCGAATGAATTGTAGCTGATTGTAAATCACAGTCGTTCCAACCAACAATGTTATCGAAACTGTAAACTGCACAACTACCATAGTATTTCGGAATACACTGCTCGCAGCACCTGATTTTAAATTTCCCTTCAACACTTTTGCGGGCACAAAACCTGACAAGAAAAGTGCAGGATAACTGCCTGCCAGTAACCCCGTGATTAACGTAATCCCTGCGAGACTCAGTACTAGTTTAATATTCAGAAAATTAATCGATAGATTTTTTCCGGCTAGATCATTGAAGGCCGGCAGCGTGGCAATTACAATAAGCATTGCCAATAAGAGTGCGATGAAGGCAATCAACGATGACTCTGCCAGAAATTGACGAATAAGTTGAAAACGCAAAGCACCAGCTACCTTTCGAAGACCAACTTCTTTTGCTCTGCGCGCTGAACGCGCAGTGGCAAGATTCATGAAGTTGATACACGCAACAGCTAGAATAAATATTCCTACGATAATAAATATGTAGACGTATTGAATGTCACCACCGCCGGGCAGATCGGCCAGCAAATCGGAATACAGGTGAATCTCGGTAAGGGGTTGCAAATGAAAATCAACTTTGAGTTTAGATTCATGCGCTTTGTAAATTTTCTTGAACTGATCTGAGAGCTTTGTTAAAGTTGCAGGTGTTGCTTCAACATTATCCTGGAGTTCTACATAGGTATAGAAATTAAAATTGTCCCATACGTTTTCTTTGAGATCGCGCTCTGTTCGGGCGAAGAAAGACATGGGCTGAACAAAATCAAATTGAAGATGTGAGTTCTCCGGCACGTTGGCGAGTACGCCGGTCACAACAAAATCATCTTTGTGATTCTTACGAATAGTTTTACCCAATGCATCCGCATCACCAAAATATTTTTTAGCCATCCTTTCGGTGATCACAATCCCTTCCGGTTTCTGAAGAGCAGTTGCTGCATCTCCTTCAATAAACTGAAAAGAAAAGAATTGAAAGAAATTAGAATCGGCATATAGAATTGCCTTCTCTTCAAACATACGATCTTCTACCTGCAACAGATCGGTGCGATAGCCAGAGATCCGAACTGAATTTTTTATTTCAGGAATCTCACTCTTAAATGCTTGCGACAAAGGTGCTGACGAAACTGCAGCATGTACATCCAACTCCATTAAGCTTGCCGTGATGCGATAAGTACGATCGGCCTTCGTGTGGAAACGATCATAACTCAATTCATCCTGAACCCACAGCATGATAAGTATGCTACAGCTCATGCCAATAGCAAGACCGGCAATGTTAATGAACGAAAAAGCTTTATGCTGAAGCAAGTTTCGGAAAGCAATCTTTAGATAATTCTTTAACATGGGAATTGGTTGTGTGTAATAACCGTAAGACGTTGATTTTTACAACAAAGATGCACAGAGTAGTAAATTTATTAACGAAGGGCTTCGTAAAAAACGATAACTTTAATAATTGCCCGTTGAAAGTGAACATAATCGGACACTCTTGCTGCTATCTTCATCAACAAGTGTTCAGATTAACGCACTTTGTTTTGGAGGCAGTCCGATAATCCTGCGGATAAATGGAGTCAACGTTACACTTCTCCACATTTTGCTGATGAATAAAATTTGTTTGAAAGTGTTTTTGCTGAACATCGTAAGCATATCGTTCAATGCGTTGGATTGGTGCATCCATTCAGTGTTGAATAACGTGCCTTGTCCGACTTTTGCAAATCGCTTGAACATTTGCTTTTCATAATTTGCTATGGCCATTTTCGTGTTTTCGAATGCAGGGTTGGTAAGCGATTCACTTAACTGCAATGCATCTAACATAGCCATGTTTACACCTTCGCCTGCAAAGGGTGGCATCCAATGAGCTGCATCACCGATGAGTGTTATGTTTGATTGAGCTTCCCATTTTTGATCTAGTGGCATACAATATTGAGGTCGAGGAATGAAAAGTGTTTTTTCACTTTCAAATAATTCACGCCACACATCACTCCATTCAGAAAATTCTTTCTTGAACCAAGCCAATACTTGCTTGTTGTCTTTGAAATCTATTCCACTTTCTTTATACCAAAATTCACTGGTCTTACAACTAGCGGCAAAACCAAAACTGCCATCGCCTTTTGAACTTACGATCAACGTTTTTCCATTTCCGTAAGCAAATATTTTTCCACCCTTCAAAAGTTTGTGAATATTGGGTGCAGTTTTTTCGGCATCTTTTATTGAACCTTCCAACATGGTAATGCCAGTCCAGAACGGCTTAATGTCGGTAACGAAAGGTCTGATTTTGGAGTTTGCTCCGTCTGCTCCAATGACAATATCAGCTATGACGATATTGCCATTATGAAAAACTAATTTCCAGGTGTCTTGTAATTTTTCAATAGATAAAATGTGACTATCCCAGACAACAGTATCGGGGTTTAGAGAATTCAATAAAATATCTCTTAAAGGTCCACGATCAATTTCAGGTCTGTGACTTTTGTCGCCAAAGTTTTGTGTAACATTTTCCGTGTGTTGGTCTGAATAAATTTTTGCCTGGTTGTCTACTACACGAACTAACTCAGCTCCTGGTCGGTAATGTTTTTTAAATTCATTTATCAAACCTGCCTTCTTTAAAGCGGCCAATCCAGATTTAGTATGGAGGTCAAGCGCTCCACCTTGAATTCGTACATCTTTATTAATGTCTCGTTCGTAGACTTTTACATCTAATCCTTTGCATTGTAAAAGTCGGGCAAGTGTTAAGCCACCGGGCCCGCCACCAACGATGGCTATTTTCTTGTTTTGTAACAGCATCATTTTGAAATTTGTTTTGACACTACAAAACTATTTCAAGGGCAATGCTGATATAGTATAAATCGGTCGTTTTGGTTTTTGGATAATTCTTTCGGTACCACTCCCGAAAACTTTTTTATTTCTTTTATGAAATGGTTCTGGTCAGTAAAATTAAGTTCGGGGAATAGTTTGCCTTTTTTGATGTGTGCCAAGGATGCTCTGAATCGTAAAATGTTGTAATATGTTTTTAAGGGAATCCCAAATTGCTCATTAAAATAACGGTTGATTTGGCGACTGCTCCAGTGCACTTTTTCAGATAATTCTTTTACCGCTAAAGAACCATTAGAGGAATAAATCAATTCAAACAATTTTTGCTTTCTGTTATCAATGTTTGGTTTAATAAGTGTGATCATTTTTGCAGAGACCTTTTTACAAAACAATTCAAAATCATTCAGGTCATCTTTTGTTACTCCCCAAAAGTCGTCAGGCAAACGGTGAGCATTGTTTAACAAGAAAGCTGCTTTCATGTCAAGCAAGTACTCGATAGCAAGCAATTTGAAACTGATGGCGAACATTAATGCTTTAGGTGGAATGGAATTTTTGTCAGGTTCGGTGCCGAGGCCCATCTGCATTATCCTGTAAGGTTCAACCGACGAATACGAGAAAATAATATCAAATCTCCCATCAGGCAACACAACAATTTCATGCCCTGTATCGGAATGATTTGCAAGCATCCAGAAACTTTCAACAAAGTCTGAAAGTGATGCATCAGGTTGAATTATCTTAAATTGAATTTCTGGATTTGTCATTTTATTGATGTTCTTCACTACGATTAGAACTTTCAAAAGATAAATCAATGTTGGAATATGTCATCTATATAAATATATAATCCTTTTTTACTTCTTTCTTGTACTTCACTGTTATCTTTTATGAATAACACCTATTGCAAGTTTTATAGTATTCGCGATCTCATTTTCGACAGTATAGGGAAAATTCATACATGAGATAATAATAGAGTAACGTTTATGTTAGATTTGTAAAAAAATATAAATCATAGTCTAAATGAAAAAATTCTTATCCCTCAATCTCCTAGCGGCGATTGCCGTATTTATTTTCTTATCTGCTTGCAAAAAAGAAGAAGTTACTCCGCCAATCCCTTTCGCTGTTGAATCCTTCGCTTATAACGGCACGACAAAGGGTATCGAAATAACAACCGCAGACATAACCATTACATCAGGAACGACTTTTATCATTGATCAAGCGCTTGATTCTGCTGTCAATACCGTGAAGATAAAAGGTGGTTTCTCTACTTATCACATTGCTGTTAGCAAGACTGGATATAAAACTTTTGAGGCAGATTTCAGTGCAACACAACTGGCCGCTTTTACTGAATCAAATCCACTTGATGTGGAGTTGAGCTTAGCATCACTAAACGATGGTCTTGTCGCATGGTACCTGTTTACGAGTAATGCAAAAGATTCAAGCGGAAATGAAGTACACGGTACAGTCTATAATGCCACGTTGTCTACCGACAAGGCCGGAAATGCTAATAGTGCTTATGAGTTTAATGGTAGCAGCTATATTAATCTACCACCTGATCAACTTACTCTTAATGTTTACACATACTCTATTTGGGTCAACTCAACTACCAATCCAGCCAATGGAAATACGGGTGTAATTTTCTCTATTGGAAATGAGAGCTCTACAAAGCACCAGACAATAAATGTGAGTAACGCCTACGGTTCAGCAGCTGCTACAGGCTGGTGTGTTGGAGGTTGGAATCTTGGGACAATTCAGAATTCTGGTGTCACCTCAGGGATTCTCCCACCTGAGAACGAATGGCATCATGTTGTGATGGTTCGTACCATAAATGCTGTCACAATGTACTTGGATAACGAGTTTGTAGGATCATCTTCCACGGGCGGAGAAGTGCCTCTTTATGAAAACCCTCGCGTTGCTAACATCGGCATTCGATGCAATTACACACAAGGTTACACGGGTAAGGTTGATAATTTCAGGATTTACAATCGGGCATTAAGTGTTGAGGAAATCGGAAATATTTTCATTAATGAATAAAGAGTACTTAATCTCTTTAAGGTAAAGCGAAGAACTTCTTCGCTTTATTTTTTTAATCATGGCCAGATGCGCATCGGATAACAATTAATAAAACCACTTTTTTGAAAGGAGGTACTAAATCTATGGGCGACCTACTAAAAGGTAGGCTTGCTAAGGGGTTTGTCATATGGGTATGAACGTCTTTGCGTCGCCCCACATTAGCCAACCTGTGCACTTCTAATTCAGGCCCCGTATACTGCAATAAAAATCTGTGCAATGCTAGCGATGGACAACGTTATGTATCATTCCAAATCCACTGGAATCCCATCCAGAAATTAATAACTTTGTTACCAGTCAATCTATAAAATCCATGCGCATAAAACTGCTCCTTGCTTTCTTATTCTCCGCTACTTTTTCTTTTGCTCAAAAAACTGATTCCCTTATGCAGGTGCAATGGGAGGCAGCCCAAAAGAAACTAAAGTCTGGCGATGCCAATGATGCCGC
>DATJHZ010000395.1:0-27353 GCA_035493595.1 Cyclobacteriaceae bacterium
GACAGTCGTAAGGCGCAGATAGAGCAACTGCAAGGACTTTCGTTTACTAAAATGACGCCACAACAACGCAAGGTCTTCACGCAATTACTGGATACCTATGTTAAAAATTATGAATTTGGATTTTCGAGTAAGCTGATGGCAAAGATTGAGAAAGCAGGTCTCGACAATTTGCGTTTTGCCTGGGCGGGAAGCTTAAAACCTGAGCCTGCTACAGGATACTACTATCGCATTCAAGGCCCAATGCTTATTATCGAACTTGATAATACGCAGAACAATGCCAACCACGTTCACACCACCGTTCGCGATCTCACCAATGATTTTGCAGAAGACATTTTACGTGAACACTATGCGAAAGAGCACGGTAAATAATTTCAGATTTCAAGTTTCAGATTTCAAATCAATTCAAAACCTGAAACTTGAAATCTGAAATTTATTTAATTAATCAAATTTTGCTGGAGAAATAGAACAATAGACCATTGCATATAGTCAACATTGTTTTTCTTTCTGAAACCATGACCTTCGTCTTTGCCTAGCAAGTACCATACAGTGTTTCCCTTGTTACGAAGTTTTTGTTTCATCTGTTCTGATTCAGTGAAGGGTACTCGTGGATCATTCTGTCCTTGAATAATGAGAAGTGGTTTGGTTATTTTATCAACGTTGTTGGCTGGCGAAATTTTTGTGAGATATTCATTCATTTTAGCATCACGCTCATCGCCATATTCCACACGTCGTAAATCTTTGCGATAATCTTCAGTATTCTTGAGGAAGGTTACAAAGTTACTAATGCCAACAACATCGATACCGCATTTTATTTTAGCATTGTAATTAAAAACTGAAGAGAGAACCATATACCCTCCGTACGATCCGCCATACACAGCAATGCGCGATGCATCTAGCTCAGGCTGCCTGGCTATCCAGTCAAGAAGTGCGCCAATGTCTTTTACAGATTCTTCACGAAGAAATCCGTTATCGAGTTTCAGATATGTTTTGCCATAACCGGAAGAACCGCGAACATTCGGAGCGATGACAGCAATGCCTAATTCATTTGTCATGAAAGAATTGAATGAACTGAAGAATGGTTGAAACTGAGCTTCAGGGCCACCATGAATACTGATGACAACAGGCATCTTGCCTGATGTATTTTTACTTTTATAATAAAATGCAGGAATCTTTCTGACTTTACCATCTACCTTATCAAAGGTTTCATATTCAATAAGTGTTGGTATTGTAAAACTTGAATTATTTAATCCACCAACTTCGCTGTATGTCCATCGCGTTAGCTTATTATCTTTTAGGTTGATGGAATAAATGTCACCAGGTGATTGTGAAGTGTTGATCACCAATCCTAATGCTGTTCCATCCGGAGTAAATTGAATATTACTTATAATACCGATAGGAATGGCACTGAGCGATGGTGTAAATTTTTTTGTAGCAGGATCAAGATTGTAAAGTTTGCTGATGCCATTTTCGTTGGTAGTGAAGACTATTTTACCCCGATCTTTTGTGGCAGTAATATCATCTATATCCCAATGAATGGAAGAAGAAATGTCAGTTGATTTCTTGGTTGTTATATCATAATATTTCAACGTCTGAAACTCAGAGCCCTGATCAGAGATCATATATAATCCTTTGCCATCACCAGACCATAGGGCGCCGCCGAATGAAATATCTTCAGATGATGGATTAATCTGCTCCAGCTTGCCCATCTCGACATCAAGAATATAAAGGAATGACTTGTTAGCAGAAATATAATTTAATACGAGCACATGCTTATCATCTGGAGCCCAATCAATAGGAGCCCACGATCCTCCTTGTTGCAAAATAAGTTTTGCATCTTTTGGACTCTTCATATCAGCGAGATACAAATCGTAGTCTTTGCTATTTCTGCGCGTGCTCACCATTAGGAACTGATTGCCTTTATTAGACCACGTTGGCAAACTATTTTGTGAACGACCGCCGTCAGAGATCATTTCATACTTGCCTGTATTGGTATCAAACCAGAAGAGTTGTGCGAACTCATTACCGCCCAGATCTTTCGTGAACATAAAACCTTTATAGTTGGTATCAGGACAATAGCTGCCACTGGTAATAGGTTCTTTAAAAAATGTAATCTGTCTCCGTGCTCCACCCGGATGATCAATAAAATGAAGCTGTGGCGTTTCGGCAAAGCGAGTGCTAATAAGCATGCCACTTCCATCAGGATTCCAACTTGATAAACTTGCTGAACGAACATTCTGATACTGATTCATTCGCTCCATGAGTGCTTGCGGTATTTCAGGAATACCCTCAGCAACCAGGTTTCCTATTTCCTTTTTATCCGTCTGACAAAAAGATGTTGTGATAATTATACAACAAAGAAGTGTTGAGGAGATCAGCTTTCTCATGATTACAAATTTCAGTTGGTTAATAAAGCTGAATAATGTAACACGAAAAATTGTATTAAGCCAATGAAAAGTGATGGGACATTGGGCTTCTTATGCTGCAGGCTTAAAAGTTCAAGGTTCAACATTTAGGTCTTCTCTTAACCCAATGTTGAACCTTGAACTTTTTAATTAGAGAACTTATTTCGAATACAGCTCCTTATACTTGGCCTTACCTTTATCTAAGAAGTCAATAAAGTGTTGTACGTTCTTATCGTAAGCGTGTGGCCAGGCGAGAACACGTTCATCTTTGCCTACTAATACATAAAAAGGTTGTGCATTATTATCGAGGTTGGCAATTTGAAGATCAGCATTTTGCTTGCCAATGGTCTTCTTTACTTTTTTATCATACGCTGATGTATACCACGCGGCTTCAGGTAATTCAGTTTTGTCATCTACATAAAGTGCTACCACCACAAAATCATTTTGCAGGCGATGCAATACCTGTGGATCTGACCATACTACTGCCTCCATCTCTCTGCAGTTAGTACAACCATGGCCTGTGAAGTCAATGAAGATTGGTTTGTTTTGCTGACGTGCACAAGCCAGAGCTTGTTCATAATCAAAGTAGCCTTGCAGGCCATGAGGTAAGTGCAGGAAGTCTGCATACTTAGGTTTATCACAAACTTCATTTTCGTTAACACCTCGTGTAAGCGATACCAGATCAAAGTCATGTGTATACATCGGAGGTAAATAGCCAGCTAATCCTTTTAACGGAGCGCCCCACAAACCGGGAATGAGATAAGCTACGAAAGAAAATGTAGCAATAGAAAGAAGTAGTCTTGGCACAGTTACTTTTTCTACAACGCTGTCGTGTGGTAAACGAATTTTACCGAGGAAGTAGATAGCAAGAAATGAAAAGATCACAACCCAGATAGCAATGTTTATATCACGATCAAGCAGGCCCCAGTGATATGTTTGATCGGCGATGCTGAAAAATTTTAAAGACAATGCAAGTTCCAATAGACCTAGCGTTACTTTCACAGCGTTTAACCATCCTCCGGATTTAGGTAACCCTTTTAACCATTCAGGAAAGAAAGCAAAAAGAGTAAACGGAATTGCAAAGGCAAAAGAATAAGCAAACATACCCATGATGGGCTTAACAATTTCACCACCAGCAGCTAGCACCAATACGTTTCCTACCAATGGTATGGTGCATGAAAAAGAAACGAGCACAAGAGTAGCTGACATGAAAAAGATTCCGCCCCAACCGCCTTTCTCTGCAGCACGATCAGCACTGTTAACAAGTTTGTGAGGCGCCGTGATTTCGAAAAGTCCCAGAAACGAAAGCGCGAAGATGATGAAGATAACGAAGATCAATAAATTAGGAAGCCAATGTGTGGCTAAAGCATTAAGTCCCTCTGCACCAAAGATCAATGCGAACGCTGTTCCAACTAATGTATAAATGGCAATGATAGATAAACCAAAGAAAATAGCTTTGCGCATTCCTTCTTTCTTAGTTTGTCCATCTTTCAAAAAGAAAGTGACAGTCATCGGTATCATGGGAAACACACAGGGTGTTATTAACGAAGTAATCCCCAATAAAAACGCAATGATCATATAGCCGAGCAATGATTCATTCTGCGCAATGGGTTCGCCGCTGCCAAGAATTGATTTGTCTAACGTTGGTCCTTTACTTTTGCCATACGTTTCAACTTGTTTTGATGGAGTTATGGCTGATGAATCAACAACGGCTACTACTGGTTTCTCCTGGGTATTAACAACGACAGGTTTTGTATTTTCAGTTGTAGCTTTGTCGGGAGCATTTCCAGTGACGGTTATTTTGTCAATTAAAAAATCCTGTTCTAAGGAAATACATTTTCCATCGATATCAGAACACACCTGACATTCAATTATACCACTAATGCTTATTGGCTTACCTGTTATTTTTACTTTTTGTCTGAACTCTGCAGTGCCATTAAAGAATTTAACTTCGCAGCCAAAAGTTTCGTCATGTTTGATAATGGGATTGATTGATTTTAATTCACCAACCAGGCTGAAATTATTTTTATCGTTGAATGTTACCTCCGTTAATATCGGCCCGCAATCAGGATCAAAACCATTGGCATACATGTGCCAGTTCGCATCAATTTTAGCGCGGAAGATTAGCTCAACTTCTTCATTGATTGAAACCTGTTGCTTAGAGGCTTCAATAGTCCACTTCGCAGGCTTTAGAAGTTGGGCCTGAGTATAAAAAAAGAACAGTGAAAGGAATAAAGACAAGAATAATCGGCGGAGCATCGTGTATTGGTTAATAAGTCACCAAAATAACGAACTCCTGATTAAAATAGTTATTTAATAATGTTAAAAGGTAGTATGGCCGACAAAAAAAGAGCGTTATGAGTTCTGAACACTCTTGATACATGAACGGATAGCCAATGGCATAACACCATTTTCTAAACATCAATCTCTACCTGCCCTTTAATAATGTCTTGTAATGTTTCGCGTTCGCGGATAAGTTTAGCCTGACCATTAATAACAAGTACTTCTGCTGGCTTTGGTCTTGAGTTGTAGTTAGAAGCCATTGAGAAGCCATAAGCACCCGCATTTTTAAATGCAATGATGTCGCCTTCACGAACTTCATTAAGATGACGATCAGATCCAAAAGTATCTGTCTCGCAGATATAACCAACCACATTGTAAAGTTTCTGTTCCCCGGTAGGGTTCGATACATTTACGATATGATGATAAGCATCATACATCATGGGTCTGATGAGGTGATTCAATCCTGAGTTCACGCCTACAAATGTCAATGTTGGTGTTTGCTTCACAACATTAGCTTGTGTGAGTAACGTGCCTGCATCACTTACCAGGTATTTACCTGGCTCGATCCAGAGCTCAAGTTTTCTTCCGTATTTATCGCATAGTGCGTTAAACGCTGTTGTTAATTTCTTGCCAAGGTCGTTTACATCAGTAACGATATCACCCTCTTTGTAAGCTACTTTAAAGCCACTGCCAAAGTCAAGGAATTTAAGATCTGCAAAATGTTGTGCAGAAGTAAAGAGTGCTTCAGCTGTTTTAAGAAAAGCCTCCGTTTCTTTAATATCCGAACCTGTGTGAATATGAAGTCCGTTGATGTTGATTTTATATTGACTTACGAGTGCCAGAATCTCAGGCATTTGTTGTACAGCAATTCCAAATTTTGAGCTGCTGTGACCTGTAGAGATTTTGATGTTGCCACCTGCCAGAATACTTGGGTTTAAGCGCAGGCAGCAAGGGTAGGTGTTGCCATATTTCTCACCGAACTTTTTAAGCGATGAGAGGTTATCAATGTTAATGCTAAAGCCGTTACGTACACCTTCTTCAATCTCACTGAAGTCGACGCCACTGGGGGTGAACATAATTTCATTGGCCTGGTAGCCAGCTTTCATGGCCAGCTGTGCTTCATACAATGAAACTACATCAACGCCAGCTCCATGTTTACGGATAAGTTTTAAGATCGAGATATTGGTAAGGGCCTTGGCGGCATATTTTATTTTAATATCTGCGCCAGCGAAAGCAGTTTTTAAATTATTGATCTGCCTGATGATGGTGTTGGCATCATAAATATATAACGGAGTGCCAAATTGTTTGGCAAGAGAAATCACGTCTAAGCCTTGAATCTGGTACGTCGTGCCTGTTAGTTCCATGGTTGAAAAAATAAAAACGCCAAATATACTTTCTGTCGTGGTCAATTCTACGTTCTCACAGTTGAATTCTTATTTTTGAACATGGAATTATTTTTTCGTGAATATGGGGCAGGGCAACCCCTGTTGATTTTACATGGATTGTTTGGGTCATCTGATAACTGGCTTACCCAGGCCAAAATTCTTTCTGCTAAATACAAAGTCTATACGGTTGACCAGCGTAATCATGGACTTTCGCCACACGATGAGAGTTTTGACTACGGATCAATGGTTAATGATCTGGTTGAATTTATAGATCAGCATCAGCTCAAAAACCTGATTGTGCTCGGTCACTCCATGGGTGGAAAGGCAGCTATGAATCTGGCCGTAGCCCATCCGGATAAGCTTGAGAAATTAATTGTAGTTGATATCGCTCCGCGCAAATATGATCTTGAGCATTATGTAATTGTTGATGGACTGAAGGCAATACCTATTGATACACTTATCGCTAGAAATGATGCCGATCATATTCTTTCAACGTACGTACCTGAGCCTGATGTGCGACAATTTCTGTTGAAGAATCTTCAGCGTAAAGCCGAAGGTGGTTTTTCATGGAAAATAAATTTGCCGGTGATCGCGCAGAAATTAAGCAATATTGGTCTTGACCTTCAATTCCCGGGTACGTTTGCAAAACCTACTCTTTTTGTCAGAGGAGCAAGATCTCGTTATATCAGGGATGAAGACAGGACTCATATAAAAGAAGTATTTCCAAAATCATCACTCATAACGATGGACACTGGCCATTGGGTGCAGGCCGAAAAGCCAGTGGAGTTTGTAGATGTTGTGATGCGTTGGCTTGAAGTATAAGTTTTCATCCGCTAATCATTATCGAAAGCAATAAAGAAATCTTACATTTGAAAATGCTTCGGCAATTCTACATTAAAAATATTAAGAGAGGGGCACTTTACTTTGTAGCCATTATTCCGCCGTCGCCCATATATGAGGAGGCTTTGGGGTTGAAGAATCATTTTAAAGAAAAATACCAAAGCAAAGCTTCACTTAATTCGCCTCCCCACATTACGCTGCACATGCCTTTTCAATGGAAGGAGGATAAGGAGGACGAGCTCTTAAGCACGTTTGAGAAATTATCACCTGTAGTTAAGCCTTTTAAATTAAAGTTGTCAGGATTTGGTTCATTTCCACCACGCGTTCTTTTTATTGATGTTGATAAAAATGAATCACTGGTAAATCTGCATCAGAATATTCATCAGCAGTGTAAGCGAGAGCTTAATGTTTTTAACGCCAACTACAAAGACAAGGCATTCCATCCTCACCTCACCCTTGCCTTCCGTGATTTAAAAAAGCCTATGTATGCCAAGGCCTGGGAAGAATTTGAGCACAAAGATTTTAACACCGAATTTTCGGTAGATAAGTTTGCACTTCTAAAGCACAACGGTAAAGTCTGGGAAGTTTATAAAGAGTTCTTCTTTGAGAATTAGTAATTAGTTGAATGATTTTTTCCGACAATTTACCTTTTCTTATTTATCAATAGTCTGTGTCAACTTCCGAGGTCCGTGTAGAAGGTTTTCCTTATGTCGATATTGAAAAGATTCTTAATAATCTGTTTTCTTCTTGCGCTTTTAGCTTCCTGCAATCAGGGAAAAGAATATTTATTGAAAAGCGATTTTAATAGCAATGAAAATTCAAGATTTTTTAAAGACTTTAATATTTTTTCAAGGAAGGGAGTAGATGAAGTTTTAGGAGATACCTTAAGACTACCATTTTTCCAAGTCAACGACAGAACAGACTCGTCTATTCTCTTAACAGTTTTTAAGCGAGATTATCAACGAGAACTGCTAATTCCAAAAGATGAAAAATTGATTTATACCTTCTTTGATATTGCAGATGGCCCGAAACATAATTACTATAAAATATTTCAGGATCGAATAGTTGTGTATGGATACGACAATAAAATTGATGACATCCAAAATTGGATTGGAGATAGTGTATCCATGGATGAGTTGTTACCTGCAGACGTTACAATTATGACCGGTGATACTATTTTTACTTTCTTTTCTAATTGTTTTGAGCAACATTTGATTAGAATCGCTAAAACTGATTATATAAAATATGCCGTTCTCCCATTTTCTAAAAAGTTAGACATTAACTGCAAAAATTCTCTTGTACATTATTTTGATTCAGCTGGGCACTTAAGACATTATTACAGGTCTACGGAAAGCGGTGAATATCTTAGCAGAGAGAAACCTGGTGATGGATTATATGGGTATAAGAGAGAATTTAAATATTGGAGAGAGTATTATCCAATATTTCCAAGATAAAGGATTACTTAATCAACAGAACTTGACGTGTAATTATTTCTTCTTTCCAATCAACAATACACCAACCAAGATCAAAACTGTACCTGCTATTTGCAAAGCCAGTATGGGTTCTTGCAAAAAGAAATAAGCCTAAATAATTGTGTCCCAAGGTCTGTGTCCTCACAGACCTCTGATTAATAAAAGTGGCGCGTTAACTATTTGAGTTTGCATACAGAGTGAGCCATAAGAATATTTTGAAATAAAAGTGTTAGGTCTGTGAGGACACAGACCTTGGAAGTGGGATTAATATCTGACAGGGATTTTGTTCTGAAAAATTATTTCTTCTTTCCAATCAACAATACACCAACCAAGATCAAAACTGTACCTGCTATTTGCAAAGCCAGTATGGGTTCTTGCAAAAAGAAATAAGCCTGAATAATGGTAGACACAGGTCCAACACTACCAATGATGGCGGCATTGTCTGAACCAACCCTTTTTATTCCTTCTGTTACCAGGTATGATGGTATCACGGTTGACAGTATAGCCATAGCAATACTGTAAACGTATACCTGCGTTGGTAAATTAAAAAGTGATTCGTTGCTTGAAACGAAAAAGTGAACCAGCACACCAATGCATGCGAAGGTCATAGCATAACTATTAAACTTAGCTGCACCAACGGTAGGAATAAGTCGGCCGCTGCCTACAATATACATGGCATATGTAATGGCACAGGCAAAAATCATGAATGCACCTAAATAAAAGTTTGCATGCTGAGCCTTGTCAAAATCAACTTCACTGAAGAAAGCAAGAGCAAGTCCGGCATAGGTTATGGCAACGGCAATCCACTGTATTGACTTTATTTTTTCTTTGAAGATTACAGAAGAAATCAGTAATACCAACGTGGGGTATATGAAAAGAATCAAACGCTCAATGCCGGCAGTAACATATTGCAATCCTAAGAAATCAAGTAAGCTGCTGATATAATAACCTAGCAAACCTATAACGGCAACACCTCCCCATTGCTTTGCAGAGAAACGAACGTTGTCACTTTTGCGAGACGATACTCCAGCTGACACAATAAAAAAAGGAAGAGAAAAGATCATTCGTAACGCCAGCAGTGTAACGGCATCTACCGAAGTATCACGATAAGCAAGTTTAACAAAGATGGCTTTCGTTGAAAAGCATACTGCACCAACAAAGCAGATGATAAAACCCGTAATGAATGATGGCGACTTGGTTGAGGATGACATGAATTAGAAAATAATTACGAACGCAACTTTCAGCACAAGGTTATGACAAACACAGTGTGATAAAGAATAAAAATGATAATTATTTTTTGAACGATCGGCCGTAAGTTTTTCTAGATAATAAGTTATGCCGGCATTAAATAACTATCGTGAATTCCAGTTTAGGGTATTAATTAAATGCATGATATCTTTCTTCATGTATTCAATGGCTGGGGCAAGTGAATCGTTTTGAACCTTCGTATCGAAATACAGAGCACCACGAAGAAAGTTAGTCGATGAATCTGTCATCGTAAATTGAAACTGACTCGGCACCTCGCCTTCAA
Source organism: Cyclobacteriaceae bacterium (assembly GCA_035493595.1). Lineage (GTDB taxonomy): Bacteria > Bacteroidota > Bacteroidia > Cytophagales > Cyclobacteriaceae > DATCRE01. The sequence goes on from DATJHZ010000395.1 coordinate 9,914, forward strand.
GTTCGGCAATAACAGCAACCTTGCCGCTGGGTGTTTTTGTGATAACCTCGTCAATAGCAGACGCCTTGATCTGGTGCTTCGCAGTGAGGGTGTAAGCATCATCCAGATATTCCTTCAGTAATTTCTGATTATGATTTATTCTTTTGTATGTGATATGAATATTTGATTTCAATGTTGGATAATAGATTTCAATCCAATAGCGCTCACTGATTCGTGAGGTGTCGCGCAGAAGCTTTGCATTTTTTGAGTATTCAAATGAAAAAGGAAGCGTGTCTGGCAATGATTGATAAGATGCCTCAGGAAGAATAAGTCTGTTGTATCCGATAGGTTTGGGTAGATAAGTTCGTTCACAACCAGATAGGATAAGCGCAAGTAAAACTGATGCTATAAAAATTCCTGGTATGCTAACTATTCTCCTGCTCATGAATGTGCACTTTTATTTTCTTTATCCTTTTGCGGTCAACACCTTCAATAGTAAAGGTAAACTGCTCAAAGGTAATCTCATCGTTGACATTTGGAAACTCATTGTTGAGTTCTAAGATCAATCCCCCTAATGATTCACTGTCTCCTTTAACATCGTCAAAGATATTACTTTCCAGATCAAGAACTTTACAAATGTCATGGAGAGAAGTTTTTCCTTCGAAAATATAAGTGTGCTCGTCTACTTTTTGAAATGGAATACCAACATCATCAAACTCATCATTTATATCACCAATGATTTCTTCAATGATATCTTCAAGCGTAATCAATCCGGAAGTACCTCCGTATTCATCGACAACAATTGCCATGTGTATGCGCTTGGCCTGAAAGTCCTTCAGCAGGGAATCAATTTTTTTTGATTCTGGTACGAAAAATCCTGGACGTAGAAGTTTCTGCCATTCAAATTTTTCAGATTGATCGAGATATGGTAACAGATCTTTGATGTAGAGAACGCCTTCAATCTTGTCAAGAGATTCAGTATAAACCGGAATCCTGGAGAAGCCAAATTTGTTAACGTGATCCATCAAGGCAATGAAATTCAATTTATAATCGACAGCAGAAACATCAAGACGTGCCCGCATTATCTGCTTTACCGTTAAGGTGCCGAAGTTTACAATGCCCTTTAAAATTTCTTTTTCGTCTTCAGAGCTTTCGTCATTAACAGTGGCCATGTCGAGCGCCTGATTCAACTCATCAACAGTAGTTTCATATCCTTTTTTCTTGAATCGTCTCTCGACTACACGACTCATGGCTAATAATAAAAAGGAAATGGGTTTGCATATAATGATGAGATATTTCCAGAGGCCTGATAATGCTCTTGCGAAAACCATGTTGTTTTTTGTTGCATATACTTTGGGGATAATCTCACCAAAAAATGTGATGCAAAACGTAACACTAAACGTTACAACACCAATAATAAACTCTGCAGGATTGTGTGTACCCGTGAGTTCCCACATGACGAATGTAGAGAGCGTAACGATGCCCACGTTCACGAGGTTAGTCATGATGAGTATCGTTGCTAATAGTTCTCTCGGTTTGCTTAACAGCTCATCAATATCTTTATCACGTGGATCATTGCCTTCACGACACTTTTGTAAATCAATTGGTTTGAGAGAAAAGAAAGCAACTTCTGATGCTGCTATAACAGCCGACATCAGAAGCATAATGATAATCACAATGAAACTTACTATGGTAATCAGATCGATACCCAGAAAAAGGTTTGCTAAAAGCGTATTCGCAGGAGGCTCGTCCAAGCAGGGTAAAGATTAGTACAACATTTTAAAACGGAAGATCATCCGGACTGTTGGTGTCAACAGGAGGATTATTGAAATTACCGCTATTCTGGTTTTGCGGTGCAGCATATTCGCCAGAGCCACCACTTCCACCGCCAGGTTTCGTTGATAGCATGGTCATATTATCTGCAATAACTTCTGTGGTGTATCGGGTAACGCCATCTTTTTCCCAGGAACGGGTGCGCATCTTTCCCTCAATATATACCATATCTCCTTTGTGAAGATATTTCTGTGTGATTTCCGCAAGACCTCTCCAGAGAACTACATTGTGCCAATCGGTAATTTCTTTACGTTCACCTGTAACGCGATCTTTATATACTTCTGATGTTGCCAGAGTAAAGTTGGCAACAGATGCACCATTTTCTAAATTTCTAACTTCAGGCTCTTTGCCCAAACGACCTACTAAAATAACTTTGTTAACTCCTGACATATCCGTATATTTTATTGTTGACGAGTGAAAGCCGGATGACAAACCGGGGAAAGCAAAAATACCATTCTTACATCAACTATAAAAGCTGCTCGTCTTCCAGAAAACTGCTTATCAGAACAGGTTTAGGAAGCTCGGCAATCTGCTTTTTAGTAAAATATTTTAAACCACTCTCTTTTACCTGAATAGGTTTATCAACCGACAACAAAATAAATTTTGCCTGAATAATCTGATGACTAAGTACATGTTTGTACACTGTGGAAGTTTTGCTGATGTTATCCGATTTTATTTTCAGTTTTTTTAGCAGGTCATCATCAAGAAAAAGTGATTCTAGTTTGCCTGGCTTTTCTTTCTCTACCAAATAGAAATCATACAAGCCATGCCAGATATCCTTCTGCGCCCGCTTCTTCATGAGTATAGAATTACCCTTCTGAAAGGCGAAATAATAGAAGTAGCGTTTTCGGGCAGCTTTACTTTTGATTTTGACAGGAAGTACATGCTGTAACTCATTTTTATATGCAAAGCATGAAGATGCAAAAATGCACGTTTCGCAAGCCGGACTTTTGGGAGTGCAATACAATGCTCCAAACTCCATTACAGCCTGATTATGCAAATCTGGCCGATCTTTACCCATCAATTCATTTGCCAGTTCAGTAAAATATTTTTTTCCATCAGGACTGTTAATAGGTTTTTCTATTCCAAAGATTCTTGATAGAACTCTGAAGACATTGCCATCCACCACAGCAACTGATTCTTGAAATGCCATGGAGGCGATAGCCGCGGCAGTATAATCACCAATTCCTGGTAATGTTTTTAGTTTTTCGAAAGAGTCAGGAAATTTGCCGCCATAATTTTTTACAATTTCTTTGGCGCACTTATGCAGATTACGAGCGCGCGTGTAATAACCTAGCCCTTGCCAGAGGCGAAGCACTTTTTGCTCCGGAGCTGCTGCCAGGTCGTTAACGGTGGGGAAAGTTTCAACAAAACGTAAATAATATGGAAGCCCTTGATTTACCCGGGTTTGTTGAAGAATAATTTCAGAAAGCCATATATAATAGGCGTTATTACTGCCTCGCCATGGCAAATTGCGCTGGTGCTGTAAATACCATTCAACGACTTTTTCAGAGAAATATCGCTTGTCCATCCCCTTGATTATCAGATTTTTTCAATATTCATTTTTAAATCTGGGTTGTCAAATTAAATTTGCCATCCCTTTTAAAATTCATCTAAAATATAATACTGTGACTAAAGCAGATATCATCAACGAAATTGCAGAAAAGACCGGCATTGATAAGGCCGATGTAACAGCATCTGTCGAAGCCTTTTTTACTGTTGTAAAAGGTTCAATGGCCAGCGGACAAAACATCTATATCCGTGGATTTGGCAGCTTTATTAATAAGAAGAGAAAGAAGAAAATTGCCCGAAACATATCCAGAAACACTGCTTTGGTTATTGATGAGCACTTTATTCCCAGCTTTAAACCAGCCAAGATTTTTATCAACAAGATCAAGAATAGTGATAAAGTAAAAGAGCTTTCCGAAAAAGACTAATAACTCAGACCGATGTAAGTTGAGCAGATTTCGATGCTCAACGCGTAGCCTGTAAAATTTCAAATGCTTAAAACCAGAATAATTTTAATTGTTGCCAGTGCAATTGTGATCTGGCTCATTTTTCTTTTACCAAAAGTGGTAGTTGAAAATGAAGCTACTATGGGCTCTGATTCATCAAAATCAAGTCCGTCTGTAAAGACCGATATGCATACTAAGGCTCCCCGCGAGGTACTTGAAAAGATAAGCCGTTTGAGAGCTAAGTACTTAGGAGGTACACGGAATGAAAAAAATGCTATCTTTGCCGACTCTTTAATAAAACTGTACTCTGATGCTGGCAAATTTGACAGCGCAGCGTGGTTTGCTGAAGAGGCATCAACGTTCTTTAACACTACTGAAAGCTGGATTAAAGCTGGTGATAACTACTACCAGGCTTATACTTTTGCGTTTGATCAGGCTAAGCAAAATCAATTAGCTACCAAAACGCAGGAGTTTTATGGCAAAGTTCTGAAGGCAGACCCGAAGAACCTGGAAGCTAAAACCAAAATGGCCATGACTTATCTGACATCATCAAGTCCTATGCAGGGAATTTTGATGTTGCGTGAAGTTTTGAAAGATGACCCTAAAAACGAACTTGCTTTGTTTAACCTGGGCATGCTGTCAATCCAGTCTGGTCAATACGACAAAGCTATTGATCGGTTAAAAGAGCTGATAGAGATTAACCCTGCTCATACACAAGGCCAGTTATTACTGGGCATTGCATTGTTGAATAAGGGAGAAAAGAAAAAAGCGAAAGAGCAGTTTCTAAAAGTAAAAGATATGGATAAGGATCCATCTGTACAGGCTACAGTTGATTCGTATCTACAGGATTTAAAATAATTGTTTAACAAAACCCTGTTAAAAGCAGGAATTAAAGCATTACTACTATGCCAAGCGGAAAGAAAAGGAAGAAGCACAAAATGGCAACACACAAGCGTAAAAAGCGTCTTAGAAAGAACAGACATAAGAAGAAGTAATTCCCATTCCTGGGACTTTCGTCTGTTTATTCAGACTATACACATCTTTTTTATTTTAAACGTATTGAGTTTTGAGCAACGAACTAATTATCAGTGCCACTCAAGACGGATGTCGTATAGCCCTTCTTAAAGACAAAACGCTCGTTGAATTCCATCACGAAGAGGAAGGCAGCAAATTTACCGTAGGTGATATCTATTTAGGTACAGTTAAAAAAGTTGTGCCTGGCCTAAATGCGGCCTTTATAGATGTTGGTTATGAGAAAGATGCCTTTCTTCATTATCTGGATTTGGGTCCACAATTTGGTTCGCTGCAAAAGTTTACCAAACTGGTGCGTGCCAAAAAGATAAATGGTGGGAAGCTAGACAAATTTCAATCTGAAAAAGACATTGATAAGCATGGAAAAATAGTCCAGCAATTATCAAAGGGTCAGTTGATTCCAGTTCAGATCGTTAAAGAGCCAATCTCCACAAAAGGGCCACGATTATCCTGTGAGTTATCCTTAGCCGGGCGATACCTGGTATTGGTGCCATTCTCCAATGTTGTAAGCGTATCGAAAAAAATTACCAGTAGCGAAGAGCGCAAGCGCTTACTTCGTCTCATCCAATCTATCAAGCCTGAAAATTTTGGTGTGATCATCCGCACCGTAGCAGAAGGTAAAGAAGTGGCCGAGCTTGACCGCGATCTTCGAACCATGGTGAAAACATGGGAAGATGGTATGGGCCGTTTGCCAGTTGCCAATCCACGAGATAAAATCATTGGTGAGCTTGATAAAACATCTTCCTTGTTGCGCGATATGCTCAACGAGTCGTTCGACAATATTCATGTTGACGACAAGAAAATTTTTGAGGATGTAAAAACCTTTATCCATACAATCTCGCCTGACAAAGAGAAGATAGTTAAGCTATACAGCGGCAAGGCTAAAATTTTTGAACATTACGGTATTGAGAAACAAATCAAATCTGCATTTGGTCAGACTGTAAGTCTTAAAGGTGGTGGCTATCTTATTATTGAACATACTGAAGCGTTGCACGTCATTGATGTGAACAGCGGTAACAAGTCTAACCGGGAAGAAAACCAGGAGACTACTGCTCTTTCGGTAAATATAGAAGCAGCAAAAGAAATTGCCCGCCAGCTCAGGCTGCGCGATATGGGTGGAATTATTGTAGTCGACTTCATTGATATGAAGGGTATCGACAACAAGAAAACCATTTATAATATTATGAAGGAAGAAATGACAGATGACAAAGCAAAGTCAACTGTACTTCCATTATCGAAATTTGGTTTGATGCAGATCACCCGCGAACGCGTTCGTCCGCAGATGAATATTGCAACCAAAGAAGTTTGTCCTACTTGTAACGGAACAGGAAAGATCACTGCTTCTATTCTGGTTTCGGATCTGATTGAAAAACATATAGAGCACCTGTTGGTAAAGCAGAATGAAAAAGATTTAGTGTTGGCGGTACATCCGTACCTGCACGCTTATTTTACTACCGGCTTTATTTCACAACGTATGCGTTGGTACTTCAAGTACAAGCGCTGGGTAACGATGATGAAAGATACTTCCATGGGAATAACTGAATTTAAATTTCTCAATAAAGAGAGAGAGGAAATTCAGCTTACATAATTAAAAATAGATAGGGCATGAAGCCTAAACTATAACTGAATAAAAAAGGTGCTTGCTATAATGGCAGCACCTTTTTTTATGATAGTAAGTTGAGATAGAAGAATTATAGAGTATAATTTAAATAACTTCTAACCTTCAATAAAACGATCACAAATACGTCTTCCTGATAAATATAAAATCCCATGATAATTCTTCTTGCTTGCGTAGTAATCTTTCTGCTGGCTGTAAATATAGCTGGGTTTGTATTTTCAGGACCAGCATATAAAGGACCTGTTACTGATCATTTTGACGGGAGAAAATTTACCAATCCCACCGGCATTAGAACCAAAGGTCTTCGTGATGTTTTCAAATGGATGTTCACCCGAAAAAGAGGTGCTTGGAGAAAAAACAGAATTGCAAAGTTTGGTGAGAAGCCTCCTGCCCGAATTGATGATGGAGTGCGCATAACTTTTGTAAATCACTCTACCTTTTTAATACAGGTTGATGGTTTAAACATTATTACAGATCCTGTTTGGAGTGAGCGCACAAGTCCATTTTCATTTATGGGTCCAAAGCGTATGCGTCAACCTGGAATTGCCTTTGATGATTTGCCGAAGATTGATATCGTGCTGCTAAGTCATAACCACTATGATCATCTCGATTTACCTACTGTAAAAAAGATTGCAGCTATTCATAAACCCAGAATTATAACACCACTTGGAGTTAAGGCATTCCTGGAAAAGAACAATATATCAGGTGAGATTGATCTCGACTGGTGGGATGAACATGAACTTACCAGCGCTATAAAAATACAATCTACTCCTGCACAACATTTTTCAGGTAGAGGAACTTATGATCGTGATGCAACACTCTGGTGTGGCTATGTAATCAAGCGAAAAGAAGGCAATATCTATTTTGCTGGCGATACGGGCTATAACATAAAAACCTTTAATGAAATTGGTGAACGATGCTATCCCATCAAGATCGCATTGATTCCAATTGGTGCTTACAAACCCCAGTGGTTTATGTCACCCATCCATTGTTCCCCAGAGGAAGCTGTGCAAATTCACAAGGAGATAAAATCAGAGTTAAGTATTGCAACTCATTTTGGCACATTTCCATTGGCAGATGATAGTGAGAATGATCCCAAAGAGGAGTTGCATGAAGCATTGAAAAACAATTCAATACCAGCAACAAGTTTTATTATTTTGCCTGAAGGCGAAGGAAAAACTTTCTAAGTACTTCAAAGAAACATTCTTGAGAAGATTGTATCTTCAACAATGACATTTGATTACATCATTGTTGGTGCAGGCTCTGCCGGATGTGTTCTGGCAAACCGATTATCAGAAGATGAATCTGTTTCTGTATTGTTAATTGAAGCAGGTAACAAAGATTCAAAACCAGGGATTCATATTCCAGGAGCATATCCTAAACTCCATCATAGTAATGCTGATTGGAATTGTTATTGGACAGAACCACAACCCCATTTACAAGGCAGAAGAATTTATCAACCCCGAGGTAAGGCATGGGGAGGATCAAGCTCTACCAACGCCATGGCCTATGTGCGTGGTCATGCTGAAGATTACAATCACTGGAAAGCTTTGGGTAACGATGGTTGGGGATATGACGACGTACTTCCTTATTTTAAAAAATCAGAACACAATGAACAATTCAATGATAAATGGCATGGTAAAGATGGATTGCTGAATGTAACATTCTCGCAACATTACAAAACCGAATTGGCTGATGCCTTTGTAGAGGCTTGTGCACAAACAGGCATACCAAGGAATATGGATTTTAACGGTGCACAACAAGAGGGTGCTGGTCTCATGCAGTTTACTATCAAGAATGCAAAGCGTCACAACACCGCACAGGCGTTTCTTGTACCAGTACTTCAACGAAAAAATCTTACTGTCATAAGCAATGCATGTGTAAAAGAAGTGTTGATTGAAAAAGATGAGGCGATTGGTGTAGCTATTATTTCGAAAAGACAGACACACCAAAAATTATTCGCAAAAAGAGAAGTTATACTTTCTGCGGGAGCATTTGCATCTCCTCAATTATTAATGCTTTCAGGAATTGGTCCGACAGATGTATTGAAGAAAAATAATATTTATGTAAAGAAAGAATTGAATGGTGTTGGACAGAATCTACAGGATCATCTATTCTTTGCCATGAGCAGTTTGTGTAAAAAGCCGATAAGCAATAATCATCACCTACCACTACATCGTCAAGCATTGGCATTAGGCAACTATTTGTTATTCAAGAAAGGTCCGCTCACCATTGGGCCATTGGAAGCAAACGCGTTTGCAAAATCATCGGCTTCACTAGAAAGACCCGATCTTCAATTTCAATTTACACCTACGCATATTGGTGATGATTACACAACAGATCCGTTTGACTTAAATACATTTCCTCATACGGATGGCTATACTGTTTTGCCAACACAAGTAAGGCCTGAGAGCAGAGGTTACATAACGTTGGCTTCGAATGATCCATTTACTCCACCGGTAATCGATCCTTGCTATTTATCAAAAGAGATTGATAAAAAAATAATGGTTAGAGGGGCCCGCATGGCATTAGAAATTTTAAATGCAAAAGCTTTTAACTCATTCCGAATTCGTAATCATTGCCCCATCAGGAATAATTCTGATGAAGAGCTTTTAGAACATATTCAACGTAGTGCAGAATGTGTTTATCATCCTGTTGGAACTTGCAAAATGGGTAATGATGAATTGTCTGTTGTAGATGCGAGGCTTAAAGTGCACGGTATTGGAAATCTGAGAGTTGTGGATGCTTCTGTAATGCCAACCCTTACGAGTGGCAATACAAACGCCCCTACAATCATGATTGCGGAAAAGGCCAGTTCAATGATTCTTTCTTAAAAATTTCTTACATGAGGTATTTATAAAAGGAAAATCTACGTTAAATCATTTCGTATATTTGTGCCGTCATGAAAAGAATTACCTTCAATAAACTTATTCTATCCCTGTTTTTCACGGGGATTCTCGTGACTACGCTATTTCCACAAAATATTACATTACGTAAGAAGTACACCAGTTTCTTTGTTGCAGACTGCAGCTGGGCACTGAAAAATCCTTCAAACTCTTCTGATACAAAAAGGCAAATACCATTTTCTGCCAGCATTATGGAAGAGGAAGAAGATAAGATTGTTGAGGAGATAGATGCCCATGATGAACCTTTGCAGGGTACTTTTATTTCTATTTCTTTTACGGTTAGACCTCAATTTTTTGAAGAGCCATTTTTAAAAGTAAATGCGCTGCCTCCCTGGGCAGCATAAGTCCAACTTTTTTCTGTAACACATTACATTCTCTTTTTATTTTTTTCATTGTTTGACGATACAGTATGCTTTAATGGCTTTTACTTACGTCATGCATTAACATTTATTCTATATGAGTTTAAAAAAATATTTCGCGCACGACTTTACATCCGGAATAGTCGTCTTTCTCGTAGCACTGCCACTTTGCCTTGGCATAGCATTGGCTTCTGGCGCTCCATTATTTTCAGGAATTATTGCAGGTGTAATTGGCGGTATTGTAGTAGGTACATTAAGCAAGTCGCCCTTTAGTGTAAGTGGTCCGGCTGCAGGTTTAACAACTATTGTACTCGCGGCCATAGGTGATTTAGGCTTTGAATCATTTTTGCTTAGTGTAGCGCTGGCAGGGTTATTTCAAGTCATTTTTGGATTTATTCGTGCAGGCTATCTTGGCAATTTTTTTCCAGCTTCTGTAATTAAAGGAATGCTTGCTGCTATTGGATTGATACTTATATTAAAACAATTGCCCCACGCTATTGGTTATGATGCTGATTTTGAAGGCGATGAAGATTTTATTCAGCCCGATCATCGAAATACATTTACAGAAATAGTGGAGTCCATTTCCGATGTGAGTATGGGTGCAATCATTGTAAGCTTACTTTCTATTTTGATTTTAGTTTTCTGGAACAAGAACAAACTTCAGCAGTTTAAATTTTTTAGAATTATACCTGCTGCCCTTATTGCTGTTGTGGTTGGTGTGGTATTAGCTTTGGTGTTTGAAGGGCTCTTCCCTTCACTAGCTATTCAGGAAAAGCACATGGTTTCAGTTCCATCAATTTCATCAGGCGTAGGCCTGTCAGCATTTTTGATTTTTCCAGATTTTCACGCGATTACAAATACAAAAGTGATTCTCACTGCACTTACCATTGCCGTTGTGGCGAGTCTTGAAACGTTATTGAGTATTGATGCATGCGATAAGCTAGACCCTTACCGAAGAATAACACCTTTAAACAGAGAACTAAAAGCACAGGGTTTTGCTAATATGTTGTCTGGTTTATTAGGAGGTCTTCCACTGACCTCTGTAATTGTTCGCAGCTCTGCAAATATTAATGCTGGTGCAAAGACTAAAGCCTCCACCATTACACACGCCGTAATTTTATTATTGGCAGTATTATTAATTCCTATTGCATTAAAGCAAATTCCTTTGGCCTGCCTTGCAGGAATTCTGATGGTTATCGGTTTTAAGCTAACGTCACCGGCACTTTACCGTGAAATGTATAATAAAGGTATGAGTCAATTTTTACCGTTTATAGTGACCGTTTTGGCTGTTGTGTTTACGAATTTGCTACAAGGCGTTTTCATGGGTATACTTGTTGCCGTATTTTTTATTTTGAAAACAAACTTCAAAAAAGCAATTATTCTTGTGAGCGATAAAAATAATTTTCTGTTACGCTTTACAAAAGATGTATCATTTCTTAATAAATCCACATTACGAGAAATTTTTCATAAGATACCTTCAGACTCTACGTTAGTGATCGACGGCAGTCAGGCAAATTTTGTTGATCACGACATTATGGAGACTATAAGAGATTTCTCCGAAGCGTCTAAAATTAAGAATATTCAAGTTGAACTTAAAAACCTATAGAAACATGTCACAGGAAGAAATTGAAAAAAAATCCTATGAGCAATTATTGCTACAGAATAAAGCCTGGGTTGCTCAAAAGAATGATGAAGATCCTGAATTTTTTAAAAGGCTGTCAGAAATTCAAACACCTAAATTTTTATGGATAGGTTGTTCAGACAGCAGAGTACCTGCAAATCAGATAACAGGCACTGAGCCCGGAGAGGTTTTTGTTCATCGCAATATTGCCAACATGGTAGTACATACCGATATGAATTTGTTAAGTGTACTGGATTATGCTGTAAATGTTCTGGAGGTAAAGCACGTTATTGTTTGTGGACACTATGGTTGTGGAGGTATTAAAGCAGCAATGGGCAATAAACAATTTGGTGTCATTGATAACTGGATACGACATATTAAAGATGTATACCGGATGCATCAGGATGAGTTGGAAGAAATTAAAAATCTGGAGGAGCGTCAAAACAGATTTACAGAACTCAATGTTATTGAACAGGTTTATGATTTAGTGAAAACATCAATCGTTCAAAACTCGTGGGAGAAGCGTAAACTTCCACATATACATGGCTGGATTTATGACATTAGAAATGGAATAATAAAAGATTTGGAAGTTACAATGAAAGATAATTCTGATATTCCTAACGTCTTTAAGTTCGATGCTGTACTGACGAAGAATATTTGATTGTATTAAAATGATATGTACAATCTTAAGCAGAACATACGGGGCGATTTCTTCGGCGGGTTAAGCGCTGGTGTAGTTGCCTTGCCACTAGCGATGGCATTTGGTGTGGAGTCTGGCTTAGGAGCAACTGCCGGTTTGGTGGGTGCAATTGTATTAAGCATTATTACAGCGTTTACCGGGGCTACATCGCTTATGATCAGCGGGCCTACTGCTGCAGTAACCCTGGTATCTTCTTTGATTATTGCAAATGAGTTGGAGCGCGCTGCATCACCCGATGCGGCGCTTACAACACTCTTCGTAATATTTCTGTTGGCTGGATTTCTCCAGGTTATTTTCGGATTAATACGATTAGGAAAATATATACGCTTTGTTCCATATCCAATCATTTCAGGATTTATGAATGGAATTGGAATTGTGATGGTGCTTATTCAAATATTACCATTGATAGGACATCCCGTAGACATACACATCGGCAGTCTGTTCAACACTATTCCACAAGCCATACATAATGTTAACTGGCAAGCCGTAATACTCGGTGCGAGTACAATTGCAATTGTTTATCTCTTTCCAAAAATAACCCGTGTCATTCCATCTACACTTGTTGCTATTGTTGTTGCATCACTTGCTGCATATTTATTAAAGTGGTCTGTACCCACTGTTGGTGATGTTTCAGATGAATGGATAACATGGCGCTGGCATCACCTTATTAAATTTGATCACACACAATGGAGTGATGTATTTATTCCTGCACTTACTATCGCTTTACTTGGCTCAGTTGATACATTATTAACATGCCTGGTAGTTGATATGGTAACAGGAGAGGATCATAAAAGTGATCGAGAACTTATTGGGCAGGGAGCAGGAAATGTATTGTCTGCAATAGCAGGTGGTTTACCAGGTTCAGGTGCAATTCTCCGAACCATGCTTAGCATTAATTCAGGTGCCAAGACAAGAATTGCATCGTTGATTCACAGTGCTTTTTTGCTTTTTGTTTTATTTGAAATTGGTAACGTCATTCATTTTATTCCATTTGCTGTTTTAGGAGGCATACTAATTACAGTGGGTTTTACTATCATTGACTACAAAGGCTTGAGGGATGTATTTAAAATACCAAAGAGCGATGCGTTGCTTATGTTGCTGGTAATGATTGTTACTATTTTTGCAGGCTTGCTGCCAGCGTTTGTCATTGGTATTATTTTCGCATCACTGTCCTTTGTTAAAAAAATGGCCAATCAGAATATAGCGAAAACAGAGTCTTTACTTCTGATGCCAGCTAACGAAATTGATCTGAGTGCTATCGAACCAATTTATTTATCACGTGAAGTATTGATACAGGAATTGAGTGGCCCTTTATTTTTTGGTTTTGCATCATACTTTAAAGAAGCGCTAACTGGCTTGCCCAATACCCGGGCTGTGATTTTCAGAATGGAGCGCGTTCCATTCATTGATCAATCAGGACTGTATGCTTTGCGGGATGTGTTGAAACACCTGAGAAAAAAAGAGATTGTATTATACTTCACAGGCATACAACCGGAGCCTAAGGAACAGTTATTTAAAATGGGCATCATACCCGAACTTATTCAGGAAAGTAATCTATTCAATTCATTTGCTCATGCGGCCGATGAAGTAGAACAGTTTTTAAAAGACAATCCCAGCGCAAAACTGAAAAAAACCACCCTCAAAGAAGATCTGGATCTCGATCAACTAAAGGACAGACTGAATTAATTATATAAAAAATTACCGCGAATAGGGGTAAATCCTTTCTCAGTTGTCATAACTACAACGCCTTAAAAACGTAAATTACACCTTGAATTAGAAAACAATAAAGGTGGATTTACCCGAAATACAGCAATGGAATGAGCTGAAGGAAGGCGATATAACCGCTTTTGAGATGTTTTTTAAAACCTATTATCAACCGCTGTGTAATTACGCCTATACCTTTATCCAGGATAGAGATGAGGCGGAAGAGATTGTCCAATCTGCATTTCTTTCGGTATGGGAGAAAAGAGATACTCTTGATATTAAAACCTCTCTCAAGTCGTACCTCTATACGATGGTTCGCAACACAAGCCTTAATGTAATCAAGCACGAAAAGATTAAACAAAAATATGTTGGTGAGGCTATGGCTATTGAAGATCGCAGTCATGAGGGTGTAGCGCAGGCTGTATTATCTTCAGAGTTAGAGGACCGAATACAAATGGCCATGGAGGTGTTGCCAGAACAATGCAGGTTGGTTTTTAAGTTGAGCCGATTTGAAGAATTGAAGTATGCAGAGATTGCCGAACAACTGGATATTTCTATCAAGACAGTTGAAAACCACATGGGCAAGGCGCTCAAAATAATGCGTGAGCAATTAAAGGATTATTTACCATTACTGATTGTATTAATGAACGGGTTTATTAGCTGAGAAAATTGGAGAATACATTCAACCATATTGACGAACTGATCGGGAAGTACCTGGCTGGCGAAGCTACGTCTTCAGAAATTGAGCAGGTTGAGCGTTGGGAAAAAGAGAGCGACTCAAACAAGCATTACGTATCACAATTAAAATTAATTTTTGATAGAGCTTCATCCATAAAAGAATTGCAGCAATTTGATCAGGATGCTGCGTGGAATAAAATGAAAGTCAAGCTTCAAAAGCGAGAGGCGAAGACTGTATCAATAAAATCAGATAGTAGAACAAACAACGGTTTTCAACTGAATTGGGCATGGCGTGTAGCAGCGAGCATCGCGCTTGTGTTGGGCATTAGTTATTATTTTTATCAGCGAAATATTTCATCAGCTATCAATGCTGTTGAAGTGGTGGCAGAAACCAAAGCTATTGAAAATGTATTGCCAGATGGAAGTGATGTTTTTCTAAACAAGAAAACAAAACTTTTATACTCTTATGACAAAGAGAAGCAGCAACACACCGTAAAATTAAAAGGTGAAGCCTATTTTGATATAAAGCATGATGAGAAGAAGAAATTTATAATTGATGTGGATGGAGTCTTCATCCGTGACATTGGAACTTCTTTTAATGTTAAGGCCTATCCTAAGTCCAGTAAAATTGAAGTTGTTGTGAAAGAAGGAGAAGTGGAATTTTTCACAGAGACTGATTCCGGTGTGTTTCTGAGAGCAGGCGGTAAAGGAGTGTATGATAAACAAACAAAGAAGTTTTTTATTGAACAACCTGAGTCTAATGTGTTGGCGTATAAAACTAAATTCTTTTCGTTCAATGATCAGAATCTGGAAAGCGCTGTACACGAGCTAAATGAAATCTACGACAAACGAATTGTGTTGAGCGACAAACTCAAAAATTGCAGACTTACGGTAACATTCAACAATGAAGATATAGAAGAGATTGCGCGTGTTCTGGCAGATACCTATGGTCTTACTGTAAAAGAGAAGTCAAACGAAATTATTCTCGACGGAGCGGGCTGTGAGAAATAATAATTCAAATAAGATCCTTCTTCTTTTCATTGGATCAATTCTTATGTATGGGAAAATTCTGGCCGCAGATACACCCATGCTGGAAAGAACCGTAACACTGTCTATTAAGAATGAACGCATTGATGTAGCATTAAAAAAAATCGCTGAGCAAGGTGGTTTTACATTCTCTTATAATCCGGCAATTTTTGATTCAAAGAAGCAGGTAACAGTAAACTTTTCCAATACACCAATCCGTGAAGTATTGGATGAAATTTTTGATGGGAGCATTGACTATAAAGAAAGACGCAAGTACGTTATCCTTACAAAAGCGAAGAAGACTACAGCATCGGTAGTTAGTGGTTATGTTACGGATCAGAATACAGGTGACAGACTTCGTAATGTTACAATCTATGATCCTGTCTCATTGTCATCTGCTATCACCGATGATTATGGCTATTTTAAAATAAAAATAGCGAAGCCCACACCAAATCTAAATCTCGTTGTTAACAAAGTTGATTACGCTGACACACTTGTTGTTGTAAGCGCAGCGCGTCGATTATTGAAAATAACGATAAGCAATAGCAGAAAGAAAATATCAACTGTTTCTGATAGTGTAAAAGTAAAATGGAAACGATTCTGGGATAAAAGAATTTTATCTCCCGAAGAAGTTAACATGACGAATGTGAACGATACTATCTATCGCTCCATGCAGATTTCTGTTCTTCCCTTCATAGGAACAAATCATAAGTTAAGTGGCAATGTTATCAATGATTACTCTTTTAATATTTATGGTGGCTATGCACTTGGAGTTCGTCGTTTGGAAATGGCAGGTACGTTTAATATTGAACGAGGTGATGTAAGCGGTGCTCAATTTGCAGGTGCCTTCAATGGAGTTTATGGAAAATCGAAAGCATTACAAATGGCAGGTCTTATAAATGCCAACCATGATTCAACAATGGCTCCACAGTTTGCAGGACTTATAAACTTGAATTGGAATTCCGCTCAACCCTTCTCTGCTGCAGGACTTCTCAATGTTACTCATCATCAGTCGAAAGGTGTTATGCTTGCAGGATTGGGCAATCTTACTCTCGGCGAACAACGAGGACCACACGTAGCAGGTTTGTTTAATTTCTCCATTAAGAACACAGGGCCATTACAGTTAGCTGGTCTTCTTAATTTTACTACTGGTAAAATGAAAGGAGTACAGACTGCGGGTCTTTTAAATTTTGGATCAAAGGATTTGAGAGGAGTACAGATTGGAGGCTTGCTTAATTTTGTTGCTGATACACTTGTGGGCGCCCAGGTTTCTGGCTTGATAAACTATGCAACACATGTTAAAGGAGTTCAACTTGGAATTATTAATGTGGCTGACAGTATTCACGGAGTGCCCATTGGTCTTTTGAGTTTTGTTTTAAAAGGATATCATAAAATTGAAATCTCCGCAGATGAAATTTTTTATACCAATCTTTCATTTCGAACAGGTGTGCATCAATTCTACAACATCTTTACCGCAGGTATAAAACCAGAAGATTCAAAAGATCCTTACTGGACATTTGGTTATGGTGTTGGAACCGCACCGCGATTAACAAAATGGTTATCACTTAATGTTGATCTGACAGCCAACCAAGTGAACAAAGGAAATTTCACAGATGCCATCAACATCATCAATAAAGCCTATGTTGGTTTTGAAGTTCAGCCGACGAAAAAATTCGCTATTGCATTTGGTGTTACACTTAATGCTTATCTGACAGACACTACATACGATAATTATTCACCACTTTTCACTGACTATAATCCAAAAATTATTTCAAATCACACATATGAAAAAAATGATCTCAATATGAAAATGTGGTTAGGTGGAAAAGTGGGATTGCGTTTCTTATAATAAAATCATTTTTTATTTTGTAGTAGTGGTATCTCTTATGTCAGTTGTCTAGTATCTGTTAAACCAGATACTTATGACAACAAAGAAGACCATTTCATTTTATCTTGCCTTGGTGCTCGGCATTCATTTTTCTTTAGCACAGCAATTCACACAAACAATAAGAGGAACAATCGTTGATAA
>DATJHZ010000396.1:0-13822 GCA_035493595.1 Cyclobacteriaceae bacterium
GGTTGTTGCCAATGAAACCAATGCACTCATTCTCGATACGCGTAATCCCGATCTGTTTGTTAAAGGTTTTATACCGAACAGCATCAGCATTGGTATTGATGGTACTTTCGCGCCCTGGGTTGGAGCGCTCATTCCTGATGTGATGCATGAGTTGTTACTGATTACTGACGTAGGACGCGAAGAAGAAGTTATAACACGACTTGCACGTGTAGGCTACGATCAGGTTGTAGGATATCTTAACGGAGGATTCGAATCATGGAAAGCTGCAGGTAAGGAAACGGATTCTATTAAGTCAATTTCTGCTTCTGAATTTGCTTCGCTTTACAATGATAAGCTTGAAGTGGTAGATGTTCGTAAACCAAGCGAGTTTGAAGCCGAGCATATGGTTACGGCGAAAAGTATTCCACTTGATTATTTGAATGATAACATGAGCTCATTTGATCCCGATGCAGAAACTTATCTGCACTGTGCTGGTGGTTATAGATCAGTTATTGCTGCCTCCATTTTGAAATCACGAGGCTTTGAAAACATTGTGAATGTTGAAGGTGGCTTTAAAGCGATCAAAGAAACAACAGTAATACCGTGTTCTAATTTCAACTGTGCTTCAAAAAACTAATTTGTTATTTGCTTCAGCGTAATCATTTTGCCACGCTCAGCGTCCCACAATTTAAGTTTAAAGCAACGAATCATTTCCAGGGGATTCCAGGATGTTGTAGCTGCTCTTTGCAGTTCTGGAATGCCTGCCATGGCTTCAGGGAGCCTGTAAAATGGTATCCTAGAGTTTAAATGATGAACATGATGATAACCAATGTTGCCTGTAAGCCATTGTAGTATGGGGTTCATAACCATGAAACTACTCGATGTGAGTGCAGCGTTATCGTATGCCCAATCCTGATTTTCTCTGAACTGCGCATCTGGAAAATTATGCTGACAATAGAACAGGTATGAACCCATACCAAAGGCAATTAAAAATGGTATAAACCAGCTGACAAAAAATGTAAGTCCTCCGAAATAATAATAGATAACTGTGCCTACGCCAATGTGAAAGAATAATGCGAAGAGTGAATCAAAATGTTTTTTAGGGCTTTCAATAAATGACTTAACGTTAAGCCAGTAGATAAACAACGTAAAATAACCAAACAGTACCGTTAGAGGATGCCTGTTAATTAAATACATCTGTTGCTGTTTCTTTGATAGTTGAAGATATCGCTTCTTGCATATTGTTGGATACGAACCAATGCCTGTGATTGTAAGCTTCGAATTATGATTGTGATGATGATCGTGTGAACGTTTCCAGATATTTTGAGGTGCCAGTATGTATATCCCGAAAGCTTGCATTAACAGCGTTGCTATAGCTGAATTTTGAAGGATAGCATTGTGTTGGTAGTCATGATAGATCACAAACATTCTCACATATAACAATGCACAACCAAAGCTTCCGACTAAACGAAAAAAAAGTGGAATAGGCAGAATGGTAACGGAAAAGAAAAGAATAAGAAGAACTAAGGTTATAATAGTCTCAAACCAACTTTTGGCTCTATCCTCTGAAGAATACTCTTTACTTGCAAGGATTAGCTCTTTGCCGGATCGCATGATTGTTTTGGTTTAAGTAATGTCAAATTTACACAAACTAAACCAGAATAACCAATTGAGCAATAGTGATATAGGTTTTAATTTTTTACCCTTTTATGCTTCCAGCGTTTATGCGACCAAAGCCAGATCTGAGGATCATTGATGATGTCTTTTTCGAGTCTCTTGGTAAAAACTTCGCAGATTTCGCCTTCAGCTGTATTGTTCGGCTCTGAAAAAAGAAGTTCTGGTGTTACCTGGTAGTAACCTCTTTCAATGCGCTTAACATTCATATAAACTACGGGGTAGCTAAACTTCTTTGCGAGTTTCTCAGGCCCGGTAAATACAGCAGTATCCTGATTAAGAAAATTCATCCAGTAAGCATTGTCACGCGTGGCTGTCTGATCGGCAATGAAGGCTGTTGCTGTTAGTTGCTTTCTATTGGCAACCATGTCGCGCAATGTTTGATTGACAGGTGTTATGCGTGTACCAAATTTAGTACGCATGCCTGTCATCATTTTTTCAAAATATGGATTTGTCAACGGACGATAAATTACGACAAGTTGAAATTTAGTATTCAGCGTGAAGCTTGGTCCGGCCCATTCCCAATTACCATAATGGCCCATTACAATTATGAAGCTCTTATTCTCTTCATAAAGCTTATCAAGCCACGGCTGGTTAACAAATACACATCGTGTGCGAGCTTCATGCTCAGTCATAGTCAGTGTCTTGAATGTTTCCAATATGATGTCGCATAAATACCGGTAATACGATTTGCAAAGTGCTTCAATTTCTTCCTTACTTTTTTCAGGAAAGGAATTCGTGAGGTTCATGATTACTACTTTTTTACGATACCCTGAAAGCCACAGGATACTGAAGAGTAAATCAGAAGCTTTGTAAAGAACTGAAAAAGGTAACGACGCTAATGCGTAAATGAATGGGTAAACTAAATAATAAGCTACTGCTTGCATGAGTTAATGCATCAATTATTAAATGAAAATTAAAGATTGAGTTTGCTCTTAAACAATTCAATGGTTAAGGGTTTGTAAATAACATCGGTAAAGCCCGCAGCCAAAAGATCATGTGATTGTTTCTGATCAATGTAATTAGAAAGTACATAAGCTTTGAAAGTATTGCCTTTTAATTCTACTAATGCTTTTAAGGCATCGTGAGCGTGTAAACCAGGGCCGAGGTAATAGTCAATCAGGGCAATATCAAAGTCATTCTCCTTCGCCCAGTTTAGCGTTTCAGGCAGGGTAGTAAATCCTTCTGTTGTAAACTCAAGGCCAAGTATTTTTTTATTGATAAACAGGTCAAGTTGTTCATCGTCAATAACCAAAATCTTCACAAGCAATATATTTTGCTTAAATATAAAGGCTGCCAGCTTGATTGCAGTATTCTGGATGATTTTTTTTCAAATTGGCTTTGCTTATAAAAATCAAGAGCCTGAATTTTTTTAATTCAGGCTCTTGTATCGAATTTATTCAATGACTTTTTACTTCCTAATCATTGTCGGCATGGCCATCAAATTTATACTCGGTAACTGTACCGTTAATGCTGATTGTGTACTTTTTATCGCAGCTGCCATCACCAAAGTCAATTGTGCTGATTACGCCACCTAATGAAAGTTCTATAGTACCGCTCACTGGAATAAAGTGGTGGTTTATATCGCATCCATATTTATAAACGAGAGGTTCTGTTATAGTGGCAGTAAAGTCTACACCATTACGATTCTTACCGCTAATAGAGCCTGTAACATGAATAGTGTTGTCTCTCCATTGACAGGAATTTCCCTTTTCGTATGTGTAGGTTAATGTTCCGCTCCAGGATACTGATGTACCATCTGGATAAGTAATTTTTGCATTATCAGCTTCTACAGTAACAGGTTGTCCACTGGCTTTTTTCGTAATGAAAGTACCATCAAGGGTTGTGCTGTCTTTACTAAATCCAACGAATGTAAGTGTTTGTGTAGAGGAGAAAGTCAGGCTATCATGAAAGCTTACAATTAATGAAAAGGCATTTGTTAATTTACCTTTGTGCACATTCACTGTGTCTTTACAAGTTGAACCATCTCCATAATCTATTGTCATAGAGCCTGAATAAATCAAGGTATCTTTATGACTGTTGTCGATAGAATATGTTCCGCTAATACTTGGTTTGCAATCATACCTGTCGCCATGAAAATGTCCATCAAGTCTTCCGGATGTTATAGCGCGTGCGCTGGTTAATCCCTCGTCATCAAAAGCCTGCGAGGTAAGTTCAAGGGCATCTTGTGTTGATGCAATAATTGTGGCATTGTCTTTTGCCGCAACTGATGTTTGCACCTTGGCTTGTTCAGAACTTAGTTTGGGTGATTCATTGTCCTGACAGGCCCACACCGTTAAAATAAGTATCAGCAGTACGCCAACACTTTTTAGAGATTTTCTATTATTTATCATATAAACATGGGTTTTTGATCATATTACTACAGGAGTAACGATAAACCTCAGTTTTAGGTCAGCCAAAATAAACAGGCTACAGATAAAAGGGATAAGCTATCAAACTGGTCGATGAATAGCAGATCATTTCCTGAAAAGATATGCAGGGTATTCGCAACAGATATTAATTAAAAAACTGTATAGCCTCAGAGCAGGTTATGCCATGTAATTAGAAAACAATAAAGAAAACAATAATTCGTTTTGATTACTTGCTTGCTTCGAAAATGGAAATATCTATCTACCCAACTTTGATAAGGTAGAAATTCTTTTTACCCTTTTGCGCCAGCAAATATTTTCCATAAAGAAGATCGTCTGTAGTAAGCTTTTTGTCGAGACCAATCTTTGATTTATTTACACTCACACCATTTCCTTGAATAGCCTTACGAGCTTCTCCTTTCGAGGAATAGATGGATGTTTTTTCGCCTAACAAACTTACAAGATCTGACGTATTTTCAAATTCATCTTTTGTTAGACTGAAGGTGATACTCTCATCAAACGCATCTTCAATTTCTTCACCAGAAAGTTTTTTGAAATCTTCGAATGACGAGCCGAATAAAATATCAGTTGTTTCCTGTGCTCTCTTTAATTGTTCAAGACTGTGTACTCGCGTGGTTATATCTTCCGCTAAAGCCTTTTGTAGTTTACGAAGATGTAGTTCAGCGTTATGTTCTGACTCTAATGCTTCAATTTCTTCCTTAGTCTTTAAAGAGAAAATACGGATGAAGTTAGGAGCATCAGCATCTGACACATTTAACCAGTATTGATAGAATTTATATGGAGATGTTTTCTTGGGATCAAGCCATACATTTCCACCTTCGGTTTTGCCGAACTTGGTGCCGTCTGCCTTGGTGATTAATTTGGTAGTAAGTGCAAAGGCATCGCCTTCAGATTTTCTTCTGATGAGTTCTGTACCTGTAACAATATTTCCCCACTGATCAGAGCCACCCATTTGCAGTTTGCAATTCTTGTTCTCGAACAACCAGTAAAAGTCGTAACCCTGAACAAGCTGGTAGGTGAATTCTGTAAATGATAATCCTGTTTCTAAGCGTTTTTGTACAGAGTCTTTCGACATCATGTAATTGACGGTGATATGCTTGCCTACATCACGAATGAAATCCAGAAACTTAAATTCTTTGAACCAATCATAGTTGTTAACAAGTTCAGCGCCATCTGTACTGAAGTCGAGAAACTTACCTAATTGCTTACGAACACAATCAACGTTATGACGAAGGATGTCTTCAGATAAGAGATTACGTTCAGCGGACTTGCCAGATGGATCACCAACCATACCGGTTGCACCTCCAACAAGAGCTACTGGTTTATGTCCACAACGCTGAAAATGAACGAGCGTCATAATCTGCACCAAATGACCAATGTGAAGAGAATCAGCTGTAGGGTCAAATCCGATATAGCCAGATGTCTTCTCTTTCTTCAGTTGTTCTTCTGTGCCTGGCATCATGTCGTGGATCATTCCGCGCCAGCGTAATTCTTCAATAAAATTCAAACTCATCAAAACTTCAATGTTAATTTCAGACCGCAAATATAGAAAAGCTGTGGTATTCCTAAACTTCCTTCAAATGTCCATCGCTTTCATAAAATTTGCTTTTCTTTAGGCAAGTTTTCAATAATTAACTGTCCGTAACGGGCAAACCCAGCTTTAAAAAATAACATACAATGAAACAACCTGATGCTCTTGCCTTAGTAGCCGATTTTCACCAGACTTTTAAACATCCCATTCTACCGACGCCGACCATTCCTGATGAAAACCGATGCAAGTTGCGTGTGGCACTTATTGCAGAAGAGTTGAAGGAGCTTGAAGTGGCTATCTTAGAAAAAGACATTGTTGAAGTTGCTGATGCCCTTTGTGACATTCAGTATGTATTGTCGGGAGCAATTCTGGAATTTGGTTTGGGCGAAAAGTTTAAAGCTCTTTTTGAAGAAGTGCAACGCTCTAATATGAGCAAAGCCTGTGATTCTGAGGAGGAAGCGAAAGCTACGGTTGAGCATTACTTGAAGAAAGACGGCACCCAGTGCTACTACAAAAACGAGGCTGGGAAGTGGCTTGTCTATCGTACTTCTGATAACAAAACAATTAAGTCGATCAATTATAGTCCTGCTAACCTTGAAGGTATTCTCAAGAGTTAACTAAATCTTTTATAGGTGTTTAGAGGATTAGATTAGATGTAGAATTCAAATTGAAATACAGCCTCTTGACCCAATAGCTGCAGTGGATTTATGGCTACGATTTGTGCATCGTTGTAAGCCTTAATAAATTCTGTGCGGCTTATTCTTAATTTACTTTGCCCCGGCTTTATACGATGATACTGCATCCGCCCGGATGAGTTGGCGGTAGCACTGTATAGATACGTGAATTGAATCGGTATGGGGGAGGGGATATATCGCATTTAGCAATAAGCATTCTTAAAGTCTACGTTAATAAGTGTGTTCTGTTTTGCATTATACTGTGCCAGTAATGCGTATGCCCAGTCAGGAGCATAATTAAATCTTTCTTCAAGTTCCTGAATCTTGGAACAAAGCTCCTTTACATAAAATCTTATCTGTTCCAGGTTTTTACAATCACCTGGTCTTTCAAAGTTTTTGGAAGTGAAGGCTTTCATTTCCATGTCAATTTTCTTTTGCTCGAAGTTAGTCATATAACTGTGCAATTATGTACAATAATAATAAATTTTAGTTATATATATCAATATTTATTGTGTAATATTTCACAATTAATTTATTTTAAAATTTCACCCTTTAAGGCATAATGAAGCCTGCTTACTGATCGTTAAAATTTTGATTGTCAATGAAATACTTTGAAGCAGATAAATGCATTAGTTATTTGCTGGAAAGCAGACCGATCATCCTAAGGAAGATGTGATTTGTAATTTTGCTTTGTATATTTTCACAGCCGATGCATTCGTTTTAGGAAAAGAATTAACTTTAAAAACTAAACACTAAACATGGAAAACATTCCTCAAAGCCCATTTCTCGTCTTTTGGCATAATTCAATGATGATTGGAGTTTTCATTATGCTGGCGCTGGGAGTCATCATATACCTTATGCACAAGCTGAAGATGGCCTCTATCACAGATCTTAAAGCCAAGTATGATTACGCCAGTCAACGAGAGATTAAAAACTACAAACTTGTTTTTTTATGCTTTGGACTTGCCGCCATGCTGTTTATAAATCTCTATGCCAAAGGGAAGGTTAAAGAAGTTGAAGTTTGGTTTTTTGTACGCCTCTTCATTTCAATTGCCGGCGGTACATTAGTTGGTTATGTAGCTTTCTTGATACTTGATTATTACTACCCTACATTATTGGATAAGAAGTTGAGGAAATGGCGCTACACTGCGCGCATTAATCCAAAAACAGGCAATAAAATGAGATTGCTGGGAGAAGAGGAGGAAGACGTTCACTTGGGAGAAGGAATGCAGGCTGAAGAGAATGTATTTTCCATCGACTATGACGTGTGGATTGATGAAAAAAATGGTGATGTAAAAATTGAAAAATATCCAGGTCATCTTCAGGCATCAAAATGCAATAGCTGTGGTTTTCATACCATGAAAGTGATCAAGGAAGAAATCACGGAACAGCCCTCTGCGGAAGGACCAGGTGAACTTATTAAACATTACCAGTGTAGTTATTGCAAATCAGTGCGGGCTACTGCCTTTAAAATTTCAACCAAAGAGGCTGATGACTACAAGCAAGCCACCAAACATAGTTTCCGGAAGAATAAGAATATTGAATTAATCCGGGTTGAGATTCATTCTAATTCCTCAGATAAGAAATTCTTTGAGTTTCAGAACATAGAACAGGTACAAAAGTTCCTGGACGAATATGATTCTGATAAAGTGGCATAGTTTTTACATGCTCTACATCAAATTATTAAAACATAGTTAATATTCAGGGGAAGAATTAACCAAAAAAAGCATATTACGTTTTAGTAAATTATAGATTAACGGAGCATTTGTTGTATTAAATTAATAAAGATGAAAAGAGTATTTGCAGGTGGGGTATTGTGCATGGCCTTAATAACATCTTGTGTTGCAAAGGCAGAGTTTAATGTTTCTGATACTACAACATTAAAACCCAAAGCCGTTTATGGCAAGGAAGCAAAAGTAGTAACGTTCATTCTGGATAATAATCATTATCGGAAAATTCAATTTAACGATTCACTTTCCATCGTTGTGTTGGATCGTTATATAAAGAGTCTCGATAATAATAAGACATATTTCACACAACAGGATGTTGATAGCTTCAATAAATACAAAACGCAACTTGATGACCTGACGCGCACTGAAAATGTGGAGCCAGCTTATGAAATTTATAGCTTATTTCAGAAGCGCTTTAAAGAGCGAATGACGTATGTTTTAAATACGCTCATCCCTCAGAATTTTGATTATTCAGTAGTTGAATTTTATGAGACTGATCGAGACAAGGAACCATGGTGCAAGAATAACGCTGAGCTTGATGATGTTTGGAGAAAAATCATAAAAAGTCAATCGCTCAGTCTGAAGCTTACAGGTAAAAAGCCTGAAGAAATTCAGAAAATGCTGAAGGAACGCTATGAGCGATTTGCCAAAAATACAAGTCAGTTCAACAGTGAAGATGTGTTCACACTGTACATGAATTCTATTACTGAATCATACGATCCTCACACTTCATATCTGTCACCAAAAGGTGCTGACTTCTTTAAGCAAAGCATGAGCTTGTCACTTGAAGGTATAGGAGCGAGACTTCAAACAGATAATGACTATACAAAAGTAATTGAAGTAATTACAGGAGGCCCCGCTCAGAAGAGTGATCAGATTCACACAAATGATCGGATTATTGGTGTTGCTCAAGGCGATGCCGGAGAGATGGTTGATGTAATCGGCTGGCGTGTAGATGAAGTTGTTAAGCTTATCAAAGGACCAAAAGGAACAAAAGTGCGTCTGCAATTACTACCATCAGCAGTTGGTGTTAATGGTCCGTCAGTAGAAATAACGTTGATACGAGACAAGATCAAATTAGAAGATCAGCGTGCAAAGAAGAGTGTGATTAATTATCAACAAGGTGGTAAAAATCTTAAGCTAGGTGTCATTACGCTTCCAAGTTTTTACATGGACTTTGAAGCTTATCAGAAAGGTGATCCCGACTACATGAGCACAACGCGTGACGTTCAAAAACTAATAAAAGAACTTCAGACTGAACATGTTGATGGCTTAGCCCTTGACTTACGAAACAATGGTGGAGGTTCATTGGCTGAAGCAATTGATTTAACAGGTCTTTTCATTAAAGATGGCCCGGTAGTACAAGTTAAAAACTCTGCCAATAAAGTTGAAGTTGGAGCCGATGATGATCCATCTATAGTTTACAACGGTCCTTTGGTGATTTTAACAAACAGGTTTAGTGCTTCGGCTTCTGAGATTTTTGCTGGCGCAATTCAGGATTATCATCGTGGAGTTGTTGTCGGAGAGTCTACCTACGGAAAAGGTACAGTGCAGACTATTGTTGATTTAAGCCGCTATCTTCCTGATGCTCACGAGCAAGTGGGAGAATTGAAGCTTACTTTCCAAAAGTTTTACAGAGTAACTGGCAGTAGCACACAGCATAAAGGAGTAACACCTGATATCTTACTTCCAACAGCATTGGCACCGGAACAGTTTGGTGAGAGCTCAAATCCAAGTGCTTTACCATGGGATGAAATTCGTGGTACATTATATCAGAAGACACCTGTGATCAATGACAAAGTAATTTATAAATTGAATAAATCGTATCAGGATCGTTTAAAGAATGATCCAAGCCTGGCACGTTTTGTTGAAGAGACAGAAGAGACTCGAAAAGGATTGACTGATACCAAAATTTCTCTTAATGAGGCCGTTCGCAAGAAAGAGATGGACGAAGCTGAAAAAAAGACAGCTGCCAATACTAAACTCAGTGGCAAGATAGAAACCAAGGAGCCAGGTACGCCGATAGACCTCCTTAAGGTTGATGATGAATATTTAAGAGAAGGACTTTTTGTATTGAGCGATCTGATTCATTCCAAGATTGGATAACAGACTGTCAAATAAAAAACTTTCAAGAGAGCGGAATTACTTCCGCTTTCTTTTTTTATACCAATTCATCTTTTCATACTTTAGATAGAAATATGAATACCGAGAGAAGATGAGTGAAGAATTACTCAAAGCTATTATTCAACTTTTTGCTATCGTTGCCCGTGAGCGAATTACAGAAGATGAACGATCTAACATAAGAGAGTTTCTGGAGCTTCATCTTAACCGTGATGCTATTCGATACTACCTTGGACTATTTGATGAGTTTACCAAAACGAACCAGGTTGATCCTGAAAATGCAGCAAGTGGCTTTGATGTTGAGACTCAGCAATTTGCAGACGACTGGGCCAAAATTATGCGTATTGTTAAGCAGGTTAACAGTGCGCTTACACGACAACAGAAACTAGTACTCGTTGCCAAAATAATAGAACTTGTTTACGCTGACTATACTATTTCTGACCGCCAGGGTAATCTTATATTTTACATTGGCCAGGCCTTAAAAATTCCAACTCCGGATGTTCATGCCCTTCAGGAATTTGTGAAGGGGCAGGATATTGATGAACTGGCTTCGAAGAATGTACTTATTATCGATGAAGGTTCCGGAGCTACGGCTTATCCGGGCCCGAGGATTGTTGAAAAGAATCTGACTGGTCTTGTTGCCATTCTTAGACTAGCTGACGGAGAAACATACTTTATCAAATACCTGGGTATCTCAACATTGTATTTGAATGGTATTCTTTTAAAAAGCCGGAAGGTTGGAATTTTCCCTACAGGCAGTACCATCAGAGGTAATAAGATCGAGCCGATTTATTACAGCGATGTTGTTGGTAAGTTTTTGGTGAGTGAAAGTCTTCCCAAGATTACGTTTACAGCCGATCATTTATTCTATCATTTTAAAAGTGGTCGTGCAGGTCTTCAGAATATTAATATTGCTGAGCAGGGAGGAAAGTTAATTGGGTTGATGGGAGCCAGTGGTTCTGGTAAATCAACCTTATTAAATGTATTGAATGGAACAGAAAGACCCTCCAGTGGAAGAGTATTAATTAATGGAATTGATATTCATGAGAATCCATCAGCTATTCATGGTATAGTTGGTTACATACCACAGGATGATCTGCTGATGGAGGAACTGACAGTGTTTGATAATCTGTACTATGCAGCGCGACTTTGCTTTGGGCATTATGGACATGATCAGATAGAAACACTTGCCGAAAAAGTTTTGATCAACCTTGGTCTTACAGAAATACGCAATTTAAAAGTTGGTTCACCTCTTCAAAAGACAATCAGTGGCGGACAACGCAAGCGACTGAATATAGGCCTGGAGTTATTACGGGAACCAGCCATTCTTTTTGTAGATGAGCCAACTTCTGGTTTGTCTTCAAGCGATTCTGAAAACATTCTCGATCTTTTGAAAGAGATTTCATTGCGTGGCAAAATGGTTTTTGTGGTTATTCATCAACCATCATCTGATATATTCAAGATGTTTGATGAACTGATCATTCTTGACTCAGGCGGATTCCAGATTTATTATGGTAACCCGATTGAAGCTGTTGTTTACTTCCGTGATATTGTAAATGCTGCAAATAAAAGTCAGGGAGCTTGCCCTGAATGCGGTAATATCAATCCCGAGCAGATCTTCAGTATCATCGAAACAAAAATTGTAAACGAGTATGGCCGCTTAACAAATGCACGAAAGATTTCTGCAGGGCAGTGGTATCAATATTTTAAGCAGCGAATAAAAATTCCTAAGATTAAACACATCAAGGAAGCGCTGCCTGTGGCCCAGGAAATTCCAAACTGGTATAAACAGTTACGTGTATTTGTAAAACGCGATCTTTTATCAAAGCTTGCCAATAAACAGTATCTGTATATTAATTTATTTGAAGCACCGGTTCTGGCATTCTTTATCGCCTTTATGGTAAAGTATTATGCCGTGTTAGGTGTTGAGAATCCTACCTATAAATTCTACGATAACTATAACATTCCGGTCTATTTTTTCATGAGCGTGGTGGTGGCCTTGTTTCTTGGGTTAACTATGAGCGCAGAAGAAATATTCAGAGATCGTAAGATATTAAAGCGTGAACGCTTTTTGCATTTGAGTAAAAGCAGTTATCTCGTTTCGAAAGTGGGGATTATGTTTTTAATCTCAGCGATCCAGACATTTAGTTTTGTTCTGATTGGTAATCTGGTTTTAGGGATTCCAGTTACAGAGATTCGATATTGGATGGTACTCTTCAGTTGTTCATGTTTTGCTAATATGCTTGGTCTTAACATATCAGCTTCTTTTAACTCTGCTGTAACGATATATATCTTAATTCCACTTTTGGTTATACCACAATTATTGTTGAGTGGGGTAGTTATAAGCTTTGATAAATTTAATCCTAAAGTTGGTAAGCCTGTAGGTATTCCGGTTATGGGTGAAGTTATGGCTTCACGTTGGGCTTTTGAAGCGCTTATGGTAACTCAATTTAAAGACAATCCATACGAGAATATATTTTATGAATTGGATAAGACTGCAGCAAATGCTGAGTTTAAGAAAGTCTATTATATACCAGCATTGGAATCGAAGTTAGCCTACTGCCTCAATCATCATTCAGATTGGGCAAATGAAGACAATGAAAAAATGCAGGAGACAATAACCTTGCTTCATGATGAAATCCAAAGAGAACTAAATCTTGTTGGTGAATCAAAATTGCCTGAGGTAGATAAACTTCAAATAGGAGAGGTTGATTCCACGGTATTTATGAAAACAGGGAAGTTTTTAAATACACTGAAGAATTATTATAGTATTAAACTGAATAATGCTAAAGATGAGAAAGAGAAGTTACTGGAGAGCTTTGCTTCTGATAAAACTAAAATTGATAATTTGATTTCGATGAAACAGCGTTTTGTAAATGACGCTGTGATGTCGATGGTTGAGAATGTCTCAACCGCAGATAGGATTGTGGAATACGACGGAGATCTTATTCAAAAGATTTATCCTATTTACAATGATGAGCATAAGCCAAAAAATATTTTTGATTTCTCCGCTAATCTTTTTCAACCAACGAAATACTTTCTGGGGAAAAATTTCGATACGCTGTACTTTAATCTCATGGTTATATGGTCCATGACAATCTTCCTTTTCATAGCCCTCTACTTTGACTTCCTTAAGAAACTAATTAAACTATTGGAAGGTAATAGAAAATACAAGAAAAAGGACAAGCACTAAATTTGAAGTTTAAATAAGACTGATATGAAAAAGCAATTCTTAATCATTTGCCTTCTGGCCTTAGTGGTTGGTATTATATCATGTTCGAAGAAAGCTGAGCATTTAGAAAGTGATCAGGCTGAGGATACTCCTAAGGAAGGAAGTGATGAGTGGAAAGAGATGGACGAGTTTCACATGATTATGGCCGAGACTTTTCATCCATATAAAGATTCAAGTAATCTGGAGCCGGTAAAATCTCATGCAAATGATCTTGTAACAGCCGCAAAGAAATGGATTAATTCGCCTATTCCCGAAAGAGTTAATAGTGATGAAGTAAAGACTAAGCTTAATCAACTGCAAGAAGAAACTTTAGCATTGGAGAAGAATGTGAAGGCAGGTCCGGATAGTTTAATAGCTAATTCACTGACTAAGCTTCATAATACTTTTCATGAAATTCAGGAACATTGGTATGAGCATAGCGAGGAAGGAGAGGATCATGAACATCATTAACGAATAAGTGTCATTTTTGCTATTCAAGGATTTCTATCTAT
>DATJHZ010000397.1:0-4485 GCA_035493595.1 Cyclobacteriaceae bacterium
GCTTTGCTTTGCTGCCATCTCCCAGCCATTGTAATGAATTGATTAGAAATTTATTCTGAGCATCACTGTCAAAAGTGTTTGATAAATCTTTGTTGGTGCCATGTTCATAATCAATATCATTATGTCCCATGTTAACATAAAGCATTTTGTATTTTGTGTTGGTCCATACAACAGGGTAGTAGCCTTCATGCCAGATCTCATCGAGCTTAGGGCCAGTACCTAACGGAAAACTTGCCGGATCTATTGATAATAAAATTGTAATGTTTGAGTTTTTCTTCAGATCATTTTCCCAACGATACCATTCATTGGGAGCCGTCTTAAATGTTAGAGGTAAGCCAGCCATTGATGGATGCGAAGGAACTTCAACACGCAGTACAGCTGATGTAGGTCTCCATGTATTACTCTTAAACTGACCTGCACCAATAAACTCTTCGTGATACCAATCCCAGTTCTGAGGATAGTCGGAAGGAGTGAGGGCAAATCCTGCAAAGTGAAAACCCATCCATGCACCACCATTCTCCATATATTTTTTAAAAGCCTCACGTTGTTCAGGCGCTTCCGGTCTGGTATCCAAGAATAAAACAACCTGATAATTTGAAAGAAATTTTTCATTCAGGTTATTCCAGTTGCTTGTGGTGTCGTATGTGAAATTATTTTTTGAAGCGATGGAAGGAAACCATTTGTTTGCCTGATGTACAAAACTGATATGAGCCTGATCGTTCTTCGCTGTAAAAAATGCAATGATATGGAAAGGTTTTGCTTTTTTACCTGGTTGAGCCATGCAGGTTAAGAAGGTAAAGAGACAAACCTTCATTACTATAAGAACTATTGTAAAAGTTTTATTACGCATTGGGAGAATAAGTTAGTCTACTTTAAAAGTTCACAATTATTCATGAACAATGAAGCAGATTTATGTACGTGGTAGCCAGGGAGTGTGTACTATGAAACAGCCTTCGTTTTATTATCTCAGAATAGACAGTGTGCCTTTAATGGTTGATTGTGTTGCACGCTTGTCATTGAGATCGAGAACGAAAAAGTATACACCGGTGGAAAGATTATCCTGGCTATCTTTATATGGCCATTCATTTTTATAGCCTTTAAATTCTTTCACTTTATTTCCCCAGCGGTTGTAGATCGTAAGGCTGTTGTTTGGATAGAATTCAATTTTATCAATATAGAATATTTCATTGGCTTGTTGAGGGTCGTTGTTGGGCGTGATGACATTATAAGTAGTTACCTGAGGTACAAAAGATGTGCATGAAATATCTGACCATGAAAAAGAATTATTGCCACTGCTTTCAAGAGCCTTTACACGAAAGCAATAATCGAATCCAAGAGAATCATAGGGAAATGCATAGTCGGTGCTTTGTGAAGTTCCTATTTTAATAAATTCGCCCTTGTCAATTTTTAAATAGATTTCGTATTCATCAACACCGTGAGTCCAGTTTAGATATGGGTTCCATGTTAATGATGCTGTTATGTTGTCTTCACTTTTTGCCTTCAATAAAATATTGTTTTGAGGCTCAATAGGATTTTGATCCGGACACGATGACGTTTGCTCAAGCTCATATTCATAAACAAAAACTGTGGGTTGAACAAGTTTATCTACTAATGTAGTAGCTTGACCATTAACCGTGACAAGAGTTTGCCAGCTATCTGAAGAGGCAGCCTTTCTTCGATTGAGTTTCAATGCTTCATTTAGAAAATCGCCATTTTGTGTCTTCCATAAAATTTGCAAAACGCTATCGGTAGCTTCTTGTGTTGTTACCTGAATCATTTCAAATGAGACTGGTAGTACTTCAATTTGTTTTAGACCGCTCGCTTTTGTAGGACAGATGCCAATAGTGTCATATACATTTATAGCAACATCATACATTCCCGAACATAGAAATGCATGCGTTGTTGGATTGATAGCTACGCTGTCAAGTTTAATATTATCACCATAGTTCCAGTTTATCATTTGGTATAATGGGTCGGCATTTATGGTAAACTCAATTGTTTCACCAATCTGAAATTGATCTTTCAATGTTGTTATCGAAGCAACTGTCGATGGATCTCGCTGAATATAGACACGCAACGTATCAGAGCTGCCGGAACAAACATCACTCGTTGATGCGCTTTGTATAAACCAGATCTCACCGATGCCATACGTTGACCAGTCAGCAGTAACAGAACTTTTGCCTTGCCCCGTATCAATGGTGCCTGGTAAAATATTCCAGTCGTAGGTATAACCATTTATATC
Organism: Cyclobacteriaceae bacterium; assembly: GCA_035493595.1. GTDB lineage: Bacteria > Bacteroidota > Bacteroidia > Cytophagales > Cyclobacteriaceae > DATCRE01. The sequence goes on from DATJHZ010000397.1 coordinate 2,243, forward strand.
AAAAGCATCATACCTGATATTTTGCATATCGTTGGCACACAACGTATCAGGTCCAAATGGTGCCTCCGGATGAAGTTTAATATTTATCGTGACAGGTTGTGTAACAAGGTCGCCATAACATCCCAGATCATTGTGCGCTTGTAATTTCACAAAGGCGTTGGCGTTAGTTGCACCCCAATCAATTAGAATGCTATCACCTTTGTTCTGAGAAATAGTACCGCCGCCTTCAGACCAATCATATGTATATGGACGAACTTTATCCACCGTGTATAAAACGTCGTTTGTGTTTGGACAGATAGACCGAGGACCAACGATTTTACTTTTAGGATTAACAACCTGAATGACTTTCACATAAGTATCTTCTTTTCCTGCAGCACAATTTCCACCGCCAACAGATACTTTAAGTGTTAAGACATATTTCCCTTCTTTTGTAAATGTAAAATCAACAGGATTTTTATTATTTGTTATTTCATTCTTCCCGTCACTAAACGACCATTCAAAATGATTGGGCCCATCAACAATAGGAGTAAAGAAAATCTGATCGTTATGACAAAGATTATCGGAAGGTAATATATGCCCGTTACTATCGGTAATGAGCACATTGATGTTCAGGTTTTCAAGACTTGCTCCAGCAGAGTAACCGAACGATACATGATCTCCGAATCCATACACATAAGCAATAAATCGATCAGCAGATTCAAGAGTGTGACTACCACCTGTTGTGTGAATGATGGCATACGAATAATCCGGGTTATCAGCGATAACGCTAAAGTTTGCAGAGATCGAATTAAGATCGAGTTGCATACTTGATACATTGCTGGTGCGAGTGATGATATTGATCTGGTATGTATCAACCGAGAAAATATCAGAAGGACAGACGAAGGTTATCTTTTTCAACATCTGTTCAACCGGACTAACGACAATGTAGAATGGATCACCATGTTCACCATTGCAACCCTGACTTCTGCAGAACTGTCCTACGGTAATAGGTTTGTCTGCTTTAATGTTATTTACACCAGCCAATGTCAATGATAAAACCTGACCTTCATTTAATGTAAAGATTGATGAATTAACATGTACCGTTGTATTATCAACTGACGCTAAAATTTTGATAACATCACCGTTGGGGTGACCTTCAAGACCTACGGTAATAAACTCAGTGCCCCAGGTATCAATTGGATATTGTTGTGCATAAAGATGGTCGTGTCCCACGTCAGTAACACAAGGGCCAACGAGTGTGTATTGATTGCCCGCAAAGAGTGCAAAATTCTGACAACCACCTTGCGTGTTGGTAGCTGTTATTTTTGTTCCGGTGAGATCACCATGTGCCTGGATTTCATAAATCTGTCCTTCATTTAATGAAACTGTAAAAGGGACGAGTGCAGGTTTTCCACCTAGCGTACTGACAGAGGGAGTGATCTCAATTTTTGTTCCATTAGCAATGGAAGCAATAACAAACTCTGAATTAGAATTAACATTGTTATTGCCGTTATCATTCTCCCAATGACTTAATACGATGTACTTGTTTCCAAGTGAATAAGTAGGTGAGATACCCGTCATGTCAGCGCTTGATGTTCGCTGATTCATAGCGAAGACACTTACATCATCATCTGACACTACATGAATGCCTTTGTTTTCAATTGCGTCAGATCCCGTCGGCATCTCGCTAGTGGGAACAAAAAGTCGGGTTGTTATACCCGGTACTACGGAGAACTTTATCGGTGTGAAGGAAGGATCCTTTGGAATGCTTAATGTGCCAGAGGTACTGTCATTGGCACTGATATAGACCTCCAAAAAAATGGGATTATTAGTATCCTGAAGCCAGCTGTTCATAAAACCAAACCAGAAATCGCGTCCTTCAGTTGAAACTTGCCCATGACAAAAGTGCGCAGAGGTTAACAATATGACCAAAGAAATGGCTATTAGCAGATTTCGGATGGATGAAGTTGTTGTTAACACATGATTAATGAATAGTACAAGATTGTAAGTTATTCAAAGAATTTTGAATACTAATGAGGTGAAAAGCCTTTGGTATTTGATTTTTAAATTGGATGTAAGTGCTCTCTGACAGTCAAATTCAGAATCGGGTTTGAAATCGATGGGATAAAATCCTATTTTTGCACCCGAAATGAAAAGAATAGCAGAATACAGAAAGTTGCTTGGCGTTGATAAAACAGCCGATCTCAAAGCACTAAAGACCGTTTACAGGAATTTTATGAAGGATTGGCATCCTGATAAGTTTC
>DATJHZ010000398.1:0-4597 GCA_035493595.1 Cyclobacteriaceae bacterium
AACAGTACGGGCTCATTTAAGATATCAAACTCAACAGCATTAGGCACCACTGATCTCATGGAAGTCACACCAGGAACAACGGATCAATCCGGAATTCCAAAAGTATTATTTGACTTAGGAGCACGCGGACAAGATGGTGTATTGGTAAATAGTACCAGCGCATGGGGTACATCACTTGCTATTTCTAATGGAACAACCAGCACTGGTAGTGGCTATGCCATGTCAGTTACAGGGGCAAGTGGTCCGACAGGTCAGGCAAATGATTTTGCCTTGACGAGAGGTATTCAAACCATGATGACTATTGGCTACAATTCAGCAGGTGGTTTTTACAATACTAATTTTCCATCCTATACTTTCTTTGGTACAACCCCAATGCGTTTAGGTGTAAATCTTGCCAGCGGCACGGCACCTAGTTATAATTTACAACTAATTGGCTCTGCCGGAAAAGATACTGGTACAACATGGGTCAACACCTCTGACATACGACTCAAGAAGGATGTTTCGCGATTTACAGATGGACTTAATGTTATTTCGAAAATAAATCCGATCTGGTTCAGGTATAACGGAAAAGGTGGAACTACATCGGGAGAGAAATTGCAGGTGGGTGTTGTTGCACAGGAGATGAAAGAGATTGCGCCTTATACAGTAGGATCATTCCAGGCCAAGTATGATGCAGATTCTCCAGCAGAAGAGACCTTTTATAATTTCGATTACAACGCCATTGGATACGCACTGATCAACGCTGTGAAAGAACTTGACAATAAAGTGAAAGAGCTTGAGAAAGAAAATAGTTTGCTCAAACAACAGATTAAGGAGACCACACCTCAATCTGGTATTAATGACAAATCACTTAAGGCAGAATTGCAGACTCAAAAAGATCGCACCGATCAACTTGAAACGGAACTAAAAGAAATCAAGAGGCTTTTGAATATGGAAGCGAAAGGTTCTTCCAAATAGCATTACAGCTTATAATAAAGAATCAACATGACCGCTCCTGTAGCAAACAGGTAAGCGGTCATGTACTTTCTACGGTATTCAAACAGATCTTTAGTAGTCCAGTTAGAGGGTAACGCAAATAAAAAATTTTGCTGAATACCAAAGGCAATCAGGTAAGGCAATACCAGCCACCAGGAGAGGATAGAAAAGTAGGAGAGACCTGCTATGTATATCGCAGCCAATCCAAAAATATAATTCGAGGCAAGCCAGATCTTTTTTCTTCCGAAGAAAACAGCGCTTGTATTTACGTTGGCTGTTGCGTCGGCTTCAAAATCAATTACTTCGTGAAGGGCATGTCCTGCTGTAAATAGTAATGCGAAGTATATGGAGATGAATATCGAGTCACTACTCCAATCGGAAAAAACAAGATAGCCTATATGGAAATGTAGTATCTGCGCTATGAATGAAGACAACAGTCCAAGCAACGGGGTTCCCTTTAAACCTTTTGGCAAACTGTAGAGTGTCCAGATGAAATAGATTGCCAGTGCCGGAATCAACAAGTTGCTTGAAAAGAGGTAAAGTAAGATTAATGAAATGATTAACAGCATGAATCCTGAAACTAATGTAGCAGAACGATTGAAGGTATGAAGTTCATATAGACGTTCATTTAACTTATCCTGCTGGTAGCCAAGGCCAGCGTTGATGAGATAAATGGCTATGCCGTTCATCATGCAGAGACAAAAGAACTGAATTGCGATTACAAGATTAGTAATGCTTGCCTGCGGATTTGCAAAGATGACTCCTACCATAAAGAACCCGGCCTTGCCAACTATTTCTTTTATTCGTAAGCCCGCCAGAAGTTTCTTCACAGTATACCTGATGTTATTCTTAATGAATGTATGATTTTATTCTCGTCAGATTATCCTGCATCATTTTGTCGGAAGGTTTAAGACGCACGGCTTCACTAAAATCATGATAGGCTTTTAACGTGTCGCCAGATTGTACTTCGGCAATAGCCCGATTGTTGAAGGCTTCAGCAAAATCAGGTTTCTTACCAATAGCGTTGTCAAAATCCTGAATGGCTTTCTTGAATTGCTTTTGTGATGAGTACACCAGGCCTCTGTTATAATAAGGCAAATGATCGGCTTTACCAGTGGCGATAGCCAGATCAAAATATTGAATAGCGGTTTTGGTTTCATTTTTAGCTGCCAATATGTTTCCGGCAGAGTTTAGAACATCGTAGTTGTCTTTATTTCTCACGAGTACACGCTGAAAATGAATTAGAGCGCGATCTTTGTCGCCTGCATTATCATATAATTTCCCCAGGTGATCATTCGCTATTTCATGCGAAGGATTATTTTTTAGGACACTGTTCCAGAGTTTTTCGCTGTCCTTCCAATCGCTCACACGACGGAAAGAAACTACACCATACGAGATCAGCAAAATGCCACTTACTGTAATGACTATATATCGAAGTGCGAATGAATAGGCTGATGCTCGCTCAAGCGCTAATATAATTGTCCAGAAGAATCCAATAGAAGCCAGATAAAAATAGCGATCTGCAGTTACTGGATATCCTGTTGGTATAACGCGAAGTGTCGGGCCAATGATGATCAGGAACATTAACAACCCTGCAATGAGTTTAAAGTTGGTACGAATATTTTTAATAACAATAAAAACAATAAGCAGGCAGACAACAGGAGCCATAATGTATTTGGCATCAAGTGCTAATGCTTCTTTAAAAGGATATTCATGGTAGTTGCTGATGTCCGCCGGAATTATACCGTTGTATAAATAAAACGCCAGAGAAAAACCAGCAAGACAAACTTTGTCGAAGAAAGTATAACCGCTCGGCGCGGAGGCAAACACCTGGAATTCTCTAACGAGATAAACACCGAGCAAAGCGACAAGAACGGATATGAATAAAAACGGAATCTTTTCCAGCAGCTCACGCTTTGAAATAGTTTTGTTCGTCAGGTAATCAATCAGAAGTAGTACAACAGGAAAGGTAAAGGCTATTGGTTTGGAAAGAACAGCTAATACAAAGAGCACAAACACAAGTATGAGTTGTATTATCTTCTGACTTGTCTTGTATTTCAGATAGAGAATAATGCCTGATAGATAGAACAATGTAAATAATAAATCTTTCCGGCTGCTGATCCACGCCACCGCTTCAACATTGAGCGGGTGAATAGAAAAAAGTAATGCGGTAGCCGCGGCTATAAATGATCGCTTGAAGATTTGAAACGTTAATACATAAACAAGGCAGATGTTGATGACGTGTAATAAGAGGTTAGTACTATGAAACCCTGCAGCCGACATACCAAAAAATTTATAGTCGATGGCATACGAAAGTGTGACTAGCGGTGTATAGAGATTGGAAGTTAATGTTGTAAAATAAGTTTTGAACGAGTTCCAGTTGAGCTGCCGGATAAGCGGAGAGTCTACAACATAAAGATTATCATCCCAGTCGGTAAAACCATTATTTGTAACGCGCCAGAGTACAAGTAAAGCTATGACCAGAATAGCTGAAAGGTAGATCAGGTTAGCTTTATCAGAGAGCGATTCATGAGAAAGTTCGTCGACTTGTTTTTTTGGTTGGGGATTTACGTTTATATTTCTTTTTGACATCAGGGCAGTCTAATTATTATATGCAATTTAGAAAATTAATGTCATCAGCAATAAGCTGTGGTACAAGATGAGCAGGACTGATCAACAGGAAATAGTGGCTATTAAACAAGGAGATCGATGGCGGAAAGCAGCCATGGATTTAAAGGATAGTTATGTCCAGGCCAAGCCTTTTCCTTTTGTTGTAATTGATAATTTTCTGGATCTCGAAATTGCCAAGATGGCTTCGCGTGCTTTTCCTTTTTCCAATGATAAAACATGGACCAATTACATTCATGTAAACGAAAAGAAATTTGGGCTTAATAAACGGGATAATATTCCAACACCTTTAATCAATGTTATTGACTCGTTACAGAAAGATGAATTTATTGAGATACTTACTTCCTTAACAGGTATTTCAGGTTTGATGCCAGATGAACAGCTTGCGGGAGGAGGCCTTCATCAGATGTATCCCGGCGGATATCTCAATGTACATTCTGATTTTCTGATCCATCCTGTAAAGAAGAACCTGATGAGAAGAATTAATCTCATACTTTTTCTTTCAGATGACTGGAGTGAATCGTATGGTGGTGAGCTTGAGTTTTGGAATAACGATATGACAAATTGTGTGGAACGGATCCAGCCAAGATTTAATCGTTGTGTGATCTTTAATACCAATGAGACTTCTTATCACGGATGTCCTGATGTGTTACGTGGCCCAGAGGGATTTTCCCGAAAAACAATTGCCCTATATTATTACACCGAATATGCTCATGCACCAGCTAAACTTTATACGGACTACAAAGCCAGACCTGCTGATAAAAACAAACTTGCTATTTATATAGATAGTAAAGCTGTTGGTGTATACTCCTGGCTAAAACAAAAACTAAACCTTAACGACGACTTCGTTAGTCGATGTCTGCGTTTCTTTAAACGGCACTAATTTTTTAACAGGAGCGTCTTTCATCTCATAGATTTCGAATGATGCAAGTCCGAGACGTTGCAAGAGAAACTGTATCGATACTTTTAATACGCCAACACCATACACAACACT
>DATJHZ010000399.1:0-8624 GCA_035493595.1 Cyclobacteriaceae bacterium
AACCTGTTTACACAGCGATATGAACTTAGATTCTAAAATTCCTGAAGGCCCATTAGCCGAGAAGTGGACGAAACACAAATTCAATCTGAAGTTGGTTAACCCTGCCAACAAAAGAAAATACGATATTATAGTTGTAGGTACAGGTTTGGCTGGTGCATCAGCGGCAGCTTCACTGGGAGAACTTGGTTATAATGTAAAAGCATTCTGCTTTCAGGATAGCCCACGCCGTGCACATAGTATTGCCGCACAAGGTGGTATCAATGCTGCCAAGAATTATCAGAACGATGGCGATAGTGTTTATCGTCTTTTCTACGATACTATTAAAGGAGGAGATTATCGCGCACGCGAAGCCAACGTTCATCGTCTGGCAGAAGTGAGTGTTAAAATTATAGATCAGTGCGTAGCACAAGGTGTTCCTTTTGCACGCGAATATGGTGGCTTGTTAGATAACCGTTCATTCGGTGGAGCTCAAGTATCCAGAACATTTTATGCGCGTGGTCAAACCGGACAACAATTATTGTTAGGTGCTTACAGCGCGCTGAACCGCCAGATTGCCAAAGGAAAAGTGACGATGTACAATCGTTCAGAAATGCTTGACCTCGTGCTTGTTGATGGTAAAGCCAGAGGCATTGTGACACGTGATCTGATCACCGGTAAAATTGAATCGCATAGTGCGCACGCTGTGTTGTTGTGCACAGGTGGTTACGGTAACGTGTTTTACCTTTCTACCAATGCAAAAGGATCGAATGTAACGGCAGCGTGGAGAGCACATCGTAAAGGTGCTTTGTTTGGCAATCCTTGCTATACACAAATTCACCCTACGTGTATTCCAGTTTCAGGTGATCATCAGTCTAAGCTTACGCTGATGTCTGAATCACTTCGTAACGACGGACGTGTCTGGGTTCCTAAAGTTGCCAAGAAAGGTTTGAGAGCTAAAGATGCTGCGGCCATTCCTGAATCAGAACGCGATTACTTCCTTGAAAGAAAATATCCATCATTCGGAAATCTTGTTCCGCGTGATGTGGCTTCGCGTAATGCTAAGATGATGTGTGATGAAGGAAGAGGAGTAGGGCCAACGGGTCTTGCTGTATTCCTTGATTTCTCTGATGCCATTAAACGCGATGGAAAGAAATTAGTAGAGGCTAAATATGGTAACCTGTTTGATATGTACAAACAGATCACAGGTGACAATCCATACGAAATGCCAATGATGATTTATCCTGCTGTGCATTATACAATGGGTGGTCTTTGGGTTGATTATAACCTGAGCACCAACGTTCCGGGCTTGTATGCATTGGGTGAAGCAAACTTCTCTGATCACGGTGCAAACCGTTTGGGAGCTAGTGCATTGATGCAAGGTTTAGCTGACGGATATTTTGTAATTCCATATACTATTGGTGACTATCTCTCTGGAATTTCATCAGAGAAAATCAGCACCGATCGTCCTGAGTTTAAAGCAGCAATTGATAAAGTAAAGAATGATGTCAGCAAGTTATTAAGCATTAAGGGCAAGAAAACTGTTGATGAGTTCCATAAAGAGTTAGGCCACATCATGTGGGAGTACTGTGGTATGTCTCGTAATGCTGAAGGACTAACGAAAGCGAAAAAGAAAATTCAGGACTTGAAAGCTGAGTTCTGGACGAACGTTAACATTCTTGGTGGATCTGATGAATTGAATCAGGAGCTTGAGAAGGCGGGACGTGTTGCTGATTTTCTGGAGCTTGGAGAGTTGATGGTTGATGATGCCTTGAATCGTTCAGAGTCATGTGGTGGTCACTTCCGTGAAGAATCACAAACACCAGATGGTGAAGCTCAACGTAAGGATGATGAGTTTACTTATGTAGCTGCCTGGGAATATAAAGGTGAAAACCAACAGGAGGTGCTTCACAAAGAAGAACTGAAATTTGAGAATGTTAAGTTAACACAACGAAGCTATAAATAACGTGATGCAAGCCTTGTGCTTAATCATGCTTTAACAAAAATTATCTGGCATATGAAAATTACACTGAAGGTCTGGAGACAAAAGAACAGAGAATCAAAAGGAGGGTTGAAATCATACCAGCTTGATCATGTCTCTGAAGATATGTCGTTCCTTGAAATGATTGATGTATTGAATACCGATCTTATTAAGAAAGGTGAAGAGCCGGTTGCTTTTGATCACGATTGCCGCGAAGGTATTTGTGGTATGTGCAGTATGTACATCAATGGTCATCCGCACGGACCGCAGCAAACTACAACATGTCAATTACACATGCGTACGTTCAAAGATGGTGAGACGATAACTGTTGAACCTTGGAGAGCAAAGGCATTCCCGATTGTAAAAGATCTTGTTGTTGATCGTAGTGCATTTGATCGCATTCAACAAGCCGGTGGTTATGTTTCAGTAAACACGGGTGGTGTACCTGATGCTAACGAAATTCCAATTCCTAAAAAGATTGCCGATGAAGCTTTTGACTCAGCAACCTGTATTGGTTGTGGAGCTTGCGTTGCGGCATGTAAAAATGCTTCAGCCATGTTATTTGTGAGTGCTAAAGTTTCACAATTTGCATTATTACCACAAGGTAAACCTGAACGCAAGGAACGCGTTGAGAAAATGGTGGCACAGATGGATGCTGAGGACTTCGGAGCTTGTACCAACACAGGTGCTTGCGAAGCAGAATGTCCTAAAGGTATCAGCGTTACCAACATAGCCCGTATGAATCGTGAGTACTTCTCGGCTATAACAACATCGTATCAGGTAGAAGTAAAAGGCGATGGAGCATAGATAACGATGCTTATTGTTTAAGATAATGTAAACCCAACCTTAGCCAGTTGGGTTTATTTTTTGTCCGACCCTCAGTGGCCCATCCTAAATGGCTAAAGATTAAATTTAACCCGATAGAGCGAGTTATTTGAAATCTCTAAATGTCTTTTACGTTAATATTTATGATTGACAAAATTCAACTGTAATCATTTTAATGCTAAATTTCGATTCTCCAGGTAAAAATTGGCACAATAGTGGCATCTAGAAATATCATTCAATCCGTATTTGTGAAGACAGTTTTTATAATTCTGATTCTTTCGTCCATTAGCCTTATCAGCTGTAGTCAAAAATTAAAAAAAAATAAAAAAGATCCCGACGCCTTAAAACCAGCGTGGCTTAAAACCGAGCCTTACCAGGATGGCTATTACACCGGAATAGGTCATAGCATTAAAGACGGACGCAGTAACTACGTTCAGGAAGCAAAGAAAAGTGCCCTGGAGGATTTGGTTTCATCTATTCAGGTAACAGTTTCCAGTGCTTCTGTGCTCAGTCAGATTGAGAATGACAAGAAACTGCAGGAGAAATATGAACAGACGATTAAGACCACTGCTACTGACGAGATTGAAGATTTTGAATTTGTTGAAGCCTGGGAAGATCAACTTAACTATTGGGTATACTACCGCCTCTCCATCGCTCGTTATAAACAGTTGAAAGAGGATCAGAAACGTGATGCTGCATTATTGGCATCCGATTATTATCGAAAAGGAAAACAGGCTCAGCAGGACGGCGACAGATTAAAAGCATTAACCTTTCAATTACAAGCTTTAAAAAGTTTAGAAAAATATCTGGGTGAGCCCATCATTGCGAAAGTAGATGGCAACGATGTGCTGCTTGGCAATGAAATTTATTCGTCTATTCAAACATTATTGAATACCATGCAACTCAGTGTAGTGCCAGCAGAGGTAGTATTAAACCGCAGGTTAAATCAAAATTCTCAAACAGTGGCCGCGAAGTGTGTTTATAAAGATTTAAAATCTCCGGCAGCTGATCTTCCGTTAATAGCTTTATTCGAAAAAGGTGCAGGCGAAGTTTTTCCAGACTATAAAACCGATGAGAAGGGACAGGCTAAAGTCTTAATAAACAAAATAGGTTCGAAAGAATTAGAACAGACTGTCAGTATTAAATTAAATATCGATTTATTAAGTGGTGCCGGAGATTCTTCCATGTTTAAATTGGTGACAAAAACTCTTCAGGTTCCATCAGCTCAGGTAGTGTTAAAAGTTCAACGACCTGTTGTTTACATTACATCAAATGAGAAAAGTTTTGGTCAGGCCAAGGTCAATTTTCAACTACTTAATAAACTCAAAAACCTGTTGGCCAATTCTGGGTTTGAATTTTCAGACACCTGGAAAACTGCTGACTTGTGGTTTGATATTAATGCTGATTCTGAACGTGGATCTATTACTGGCAGTATATACGTAACGTATTTAACCAGTACGATACGTGTAACCACAGTGAAGGATAATAAAGAGGTCTATGCCACTACACTCGACAGAGTTAAAGGCTATGGCCTGGATTATGATAAATCCAGTATCGATAGTTATAACAAAGCCATGGATATTGTTGAAAAAGAGAGAATGAATGAACTGTTAAGCACAGTTTTGCAATAAATTTAAAAGCTTTGTCTAAATTGGTATTGTAATTGCCTACTTAATTAAAACTATACATTATGAAACAACGAGTTTATTCAATCATAGCGCTTGCTACATTAGCAACGGTATTCATGGTTGGTTGTAAAAGCAAGCAGAAATCTCCGCCACCACCAAAAGGTGAAGTAGAAGTTACCGTTCCTTGTTCAGGTCCAGATTTCTTCACGACCTCAAAATTCTTCCGATCGAATTCAATAGGTGAAAGCATGGATCAGGTTACGTCTAAGAAGAAAGCGTTAGCCAATGCCCGTGCTGAATTAGCAGCGAGCATTGCCACTACAGTGAAAGCGGTTACAGATAACTACACCAACAGTCGTGAGTTGAATAACAAAGAACAAGTTGAAACTAAATTTGAGCAACTTAATCGTGAAGTGGTTGAACAAAAATTATCTGGTGTTCGCACGATCTGCGAAAAACTCGTAAGAACTTCAGAAGGTAATTATAAAACATATGTTGCTCTTGAATTATCAGCTGAAGATTTAGTAGCGGCTTACAATGAAAGACTTTCTAAGGATGATCAATTAAAAATTGATTATGACTACGAAAAATTCAAAGACACATTCAATAAAGAAATGGATAAAATGGGAAGCCATTAATTCATAAAATCTAAATGTCATTGAAGAGGCTGTTTCTTACTAGAGACAGCCTTTTCTTTTTTTATTACAACCGAAATGTCAGGCATCGTGTCTATAAGGTGACACTAAAAGTAACTGTTATGAATATTCTGGAACGCTTTGCACTAACAGCAATTCTTTTAATAATAGCTACGGCTTGTTCAACCGATGATGATGCGAATAAAGATGTTTCAGCAGTAAGTAGATTTAACTTTGGGCAAAGTATTGAAGTTAAATCCAATAGTCTGGCGCGAGTAGCTTTTTTTAGCGGAATACAGAGCATTGATATTCAAGTAACCTCCATCGGTGATTCAAGATGTCCAAGTGATGTAGTCTGTATATGGGAAGGCGAGGCTAATGTAACATTCAAAATTAATGGTATTGATCAGCCTGTTACTTTATGTACATGGAACAGATCATACTGCAATAATCCGTATGAATTTACTGTGGATAAGGTACATTATAAACTTACACTAAAAGATGTTATCCCTTATCCTACTACAACAAATGGGAATGAAGAACGAAAAGCAAAATTTGTAGTTGAAGTTATCTAGAGTTTCTAATTTTGTGACTCTACCGTTGAGTAAGCAGATAATAACTGCCGATACTAATCTTCCATAATTTCAATTTCAATCCGATCATTGAGTTTAGAATTTTTACTGGTTTTACTTACCAGCATATTAAGTGCTCCCCAGGCAAAAATATCAATTCTATCTTCCGCAATGCCGTGGTCTATCAGGTAACTCTTAACAGCTTCACCACGAAGTCTGGTTAATTGTTTAGCTGAGCCCGTATGACCATTAGAACCTTTAACGTCGAAATAGTTCTTTGTCTTGCCCATCGCAATAATGCGCCGATTATTGTTGCCATTGCAGTGAGCATGAACTTTAATTTTATATCCCATATTGTCACTCATCATCGTTACAAGCTCGTCTAATTCTGTTTTAGAAGGAGGTAACATGATGACTGCATCTTTGTAAAATGATAAATGATACATAACGGAAACGTCACCCTTCTTCATGCGTTGAAGTGTGTAAGGTATTACATATGCGCCTTTGGCATCTTTCATAACATCTGAACTTGTTGCAGGATTGTTGTAATCAATAACTTTTACAATCTCCTGATAGCCGAATACTCCGCACACAAACGTCATAAGATCATCCTCTCTATTAGATGATCGGACTACATCTACATACTGGTTTGTTTTATAGGCACCAAGGTCACGGCTATGTTTGTAATCTACGCTATGAATTTCCGTAACTACTTTTTTTCCATCGACTGTGTTTGTAACGAATTCGAAAAGCTTGCCCTTAACTTTTAATTCGGGCTCGGTGGCTTCTGTAGAAATGTTTGAGCTTAAGGAATCTGGTTTTTTAATATTTATGGTTACTTCTTCTGGAAATTCTGGGAGTAACCCTGTCCCTGTTGCGCCGGGATTACTTGATGTCAAGGAGCCGAAGTATACCCAGGCATCTTTAAACTCTTCTTTCAGATGTAGTTCGTTTACTTTTTCTGTTGCTGTTTGCTTATTATCTGTTTGAAGTACATAAACATAATAAGTATTATCGACTGTATTTTTGGCATAGCTGGCGTCATATAAATTAACACGCAGATAACCCGTAATTTTTTGTGCATTACTCTCCTGTGCATAGACTCCCGTTACAACATAAAATTGTTGTGCACTGAGGGAAAGCGTTAGCAAAAAAAAGATGATTATCAGGCCAAAAGACTTTTTCATTAAATTTTTATTAAATCTTTAAATTATCTAATTCTATTTACAGGTTGGGCCTTCTTTGTAGTAGTTCTCCGCCGTTTAATTTCTATTTACCTCAATTAATCGACATCCAGCTTCCTAAAAACATATATAATATAAAAAGCTCAATATTTATAGAAATTATCGATAATGAATATACATGGAGGTTAGAATAACTTGTCGATCAATAAAGTCAACAAACTTTCCTTTTTCGCTAAGAAAATATAGGAACTGAGATGATGGTCCTTACAGAATTAAATCGATCAAGAACGATTTAAGCTATCACTTAAAAGCGTGAGAGAAGTTAATGAAAAAATAGTTTAATGGAATCTCGAAAATGAAAACAGGCCAGTACTTTACTTCTTCGGCTTGTAACAGATAAAAATTACTCTGTCCTCAAACTTTTAACCGGATTAGTCGACGCTGCACGAATGGACTCGTAGCTGATTGTAACAATAGCAATTAGTGCAGCACTTAAACCTGCATATAAAAATATGGCAATGCTCATCGGAACTTTATAAGCAAAACTGTTCAGCCATTGATCCATAACATACCAGGCTAATGGTACAGCGATGAAGAAAGCAACAGCAACCAGCTTTATAAATTCTTTAGACATCATGGTAACGATCTGACTTACGCTGGCGCCCATCACTTTACGGATACCAATTTCTTTGAATCGTCTCTCGGCCATAAAAGAAGAAAGTCCAAATAAACCCAGGCTACATATAATCATAGCAATAATGGTGAAGCTCGTGATGATCTTGGAAACCTTCCGATCTTCGTCGTATTGTTGCTGAATGTTTTCATCCAGGAATGAATATTCAAATGGCGTATCAGACACTAATTTCTTCCATGTCTTTTCAAATGATTGTATAGTCTGATCAAATTGCTTGGGTGAAACGCTTGCCACAATAAATTTATAAATATTCGGTTTCCATGCTATTTCAAACATAATAGGAACAATAGGATCTTTTAAAGAAGTTTGATTAAAGTCTTCCATCACACCAATGATCTCAAACGTACTCTTCTCTCCATGCCAGTCAAAATGAATATGCTGACCAATAGCCTGATTAGGTTCGAAGCCAAATTTTTTAGCTGATGTTCTGTTAATGATAACTTTTTTGTCGCTTTCTGATTTTCGATCTGTTGTAAACGATCTGCCAGCAATGATTTTAATGCCTAGTAGTTCAAGATAACCAGCATCAATCAAATTGCGTCGGTTTAAAATGGCGTTATCCATATTACCACCATCTTTGTAAAACATCATGTCACTCCAAATTTGAGAACCCGGAACATACTCAGTTCCTGATACTTCTTCTACGGCGCTGTAGTGTTTCAGTTCGTCCCTCAGTGCTTCATACTGATCTTTGCTGTTGTCGGTACGCAAAGGCAGAACTATTTTTGCACGACTATCAAACCCAAGATCCTTCTCCTGAATAAAAGACAGTTGCTTAGAAATGATCAACATGCCACATACTAAAACAATGGCAATCATAAATTGAAATACAACAAGAGCCTGACGCAACCTGCCTGATGCACTGCTCAAGCTAAATTTTCCCTTCAATACTTGTGCGGGCTCAAATGACGACATATAAAATGCCGGATAGCCACCTGCAACAAATGCTGTTATGATAGTAAGAATAATGAGTGCAATGGAAAAGGGAACGATGTTTTCAGATGTAAGTGAAATTGATTTTGATGCGAGCTCGTTGAATAGCGGTAGTGTAATCTGTACAAGTACAATGCTTAACAGAACAGAGATGACAACAATCACCAATGCTTCTCCAAGCATCTGCCTGATCAGT
>DATJHZ010000400.1:0-7738 GCA_035493595.1 Cyclobacteriaceae bacterium
CCGTTGTTCAATGATTTATTGTTGATATGGAAGATTGCCATTGGCTCAATAGGCGTTGCCAATGACCAGTAATTAAAATCAGCCACCACTCCAACAATTTCAAAGCGTACATCGCTATTGGGTAATTGTATTTTTTTACCGATCACCGATTCATCTACCTTCCAACCGATTCGCTTAAGGGCTACTTCATTTAATATCACACGATCAACATCACCCGGACTATCAGCAGAAAAATTACGACCAACCTTCAACTTAATATTAAGTGTTGGAATGAAGCGTTCATCGCCCGAAGTATAGTTAAGTGGAAAAGTAGCATCGTTCAAACCTTCGGCAGTAAACTTGTCGCCGCCCCAAACTGTTGGTGGTAACGATGTGCTTCTTGCACTGTTAAGGGCACCCGGTGTATTTAATGTAGCATTGGTAAAGCTCTCTCTGTCTTTAATGCCTTCGACATGTTTGATCACCAACAGGTTTTCTTTTGTAAAACCAAGATCTTTATTCGAAACATAGTTTAGTTGCTGATACACTACGCCTGTGCAGATGATCAGTACAATAGAGATGATAAACTGAAATACCAACAGTCCATTACGAAATGACTTTCCTTCTTTGCCAGTTTTTAATTTTCCCTTGATAGCTTCAACAGGTGGAAAGGCGCTGAGGAAAAATGCAGGATAACTGCTAGACATCACCGCCATTAAGCCAATCATAAAAACTAATGATAGACTTAGTTTCCAATCACTCCATAAATTAATATGAAGCGTTGTATCTGTTACCATGCTAAAGGCTGGTAATACCAATTGTGTAACAGCCAACGCTGCAACCATAGCGATAAAGCAAAATGTCAGAGCCTCTGCAAAAAAGTTAAGCGCTAATTCACGACGACCAAGTCCTAATATTTTGCGAATGCTTGCTTCTTTAATCCGTCTTGTAAACTGTGCTGTAGATAAGTTCATGAAGTTGATGCATGACAACAGAGAGATAAAGATCGCGGCTCCTATTAATGAATAAATGATTTTGATATTGCCGGAGTTGTTAATACGATTCAATACAACTTCAGAAGGTAAATGTATCGACGTCATGGGTTGCAAAAATAATTCCCACTTCTTTCCTGATTTTATATAATCGTCATACGACGTATTCATAATGCGTTGAAGAGTTTCTTCGGCATACTTCTTGGGAATCGTAACAAGTTTAGCTTTTGTTGCTTCGACATTGGCATGTTCATCCAGCAACACATATGTTTCTAATTGGGTCCAGATCCAGCTCCAGTATTGTTTCTTTACTACTGGAAAGCTGTTCATCGATAACAACATGTCAAACTCGATGTACGAATTATCAGGCGTGTCTTTAACTACGCCAGTTACTTCATAGGTCTTCTCATCGCCACCGCTTAAGCCACTGAGGCGTACAAGTTTCCCGATAGGATCTTCATTACCAAAATATTTTTTAGCAGTAGATTCAGTCATCACCATGGTGTTGGCTTCAATCAGTGATGTTTTAGGATTCCCGTTTGTCATCGGGAAGTTGAACATGGCAAAGAAGTTGGAGTCGGCAGCTAATATTTTAGTTTCCTCAAACGAGATAACTTCTTTTGCAGGATTAGTATAAGAGATGATAAAATTACCGGGTGTATGAATGCTCGTTATGAGTTTCGCTTCAGGCAACTCGGCATGAAGAGCATACGCAACGCCAGGCCCTGTAGAAGCAAACTGGCTGTCGTTGCCTTCGCCCCAGATAAATGTTTGATTTACTCTGTAGATACGATCTACGTTTGCGTGAAAGCGATCATAACTGAATTCATGACGAACATACAGATAGATGAGCAGCGTGCTCGCAATACTCACCGTAAGTCCTGTCAGATTAATGAAAGAGAAAAGCTTCTGACGTTGCAGGTTTCTAAGGAAGAGTGTGAAGTAGTATTTAATCATGAGTTCGAGTAGTTGAGCATAGGTTTGCAAACCCTGTACCAGTGACATAAACCGATGCATACCACCAATTAAGGCATTTTTAAAAGGTTGACCTGTCCACTACTGACTCAAAGTGTTCGATTTCGGAATTTATTTGGATGAGTTTAACATCGTGAAATAATCGGCACTTCGTGACTTTTTTAGTTGATTTTGAATTAAAATATTTGGCCGGTTACGGACAGATTTGCCCGTATTTGATAACCCCGATTATTACAGATCGCCTTCCTTAGCACTGAATTGATGATTTGTCAATTGGCCTTATCTTTGGCTAGACGTGTTTGATTAAATTCAGATCATGCTTAGAAACTACATCAACATTGCCATTCGCACGCTGCATCGAAACCTTGTTTATTCATTTATAAACATTACCGGACTCTCTATAGGTATTGCCTGCAGCGTACTCATTCTATTATGGGTGTATGATGAAGTTACGTATGATCAATCGTTCAGCAAGTATCAGGAGCTTTACCAGATCAAGGTAAATAACACAATAGATCAGGGCGTTGTTACACGAACCAACTTGCCTATGCTGTTGAAAGATGTTTTGCTTCAGCAGGATAGTCGAATCAAACGATATGCGATAACGGTTCCCCAGTCTGCTTTGCTTAGTGTTGGTGAAAAGAAACTAGAGAAGACAGGAATTGATGCGAGCGAATCTTTCTTAACCATCTTCGATTACAAATTGATTGCGGGTAACGCTGAGACC
The DNA here is from genome assembly GCA_035493595.1 of Cyclobacteriaceae bacterium. GTDB lineage: Bacteria > Bacteroidota > Bacteroidia > Cytophagales > Cyclobacteriaceae > DATCRE01. Next base: position 2,674 of record DATJHZ010000400.1, read on the forward strand.
GCATTGAATGATCCTCGTTCTATTGTGCTCACGCAATCAAGTGCCCGAGCGTTGTTTGGTAATGAAGACGCTCTTGGAAAATTTGTACAGGTAAAAATTGAAAAGAATGAAGAGCTTAAAGTTACTGCCATTATTGCTGATACCCCCAACAATGTTTCGCTGAAACCTGATTTCATTCTTCCCTTTACATACTTTGAAGCCACTTCGCCCTGGGTGCGCTACGCACGCAACAACTGGAACAATAATGCTTTTGAATATTATGTAGAGCTACAACCGGGTGCTGAAAAAGAAGCTGTTGATGCTTCGATAAAAGACATTATAAAGAAGAATAATCCTGATGCCGCCAACCGAGAACTTTTTCTTCATGGCATAAGTCGTTGGAGACTTCATAATAATTTTGTGAACGGAAAAGAAGAAGGAGGACTAATAACATATGTAAGACTATTTACCGGCATTGCCATTTTTATTTTGGTAATAGCATGTATCAACTTCATGAACCTTTCTACCGCACGTTCAGAACATCGTGCAAGAGAAGTTGGCATTCGAAAAACTGTAGGCTCCGGTAGAAACGAACTCATCTTTCAATTCTTAGGTGAATCAATACTTATTGCTGCGATAGCTTTTATCATATCGATTGTATTGATTGAGCTTGCGTTACCTTTCTATAATGATCTGGTTGGAAAAAAACTAGTTGTACCCTATTCATCATTACCCTTCTGGATTTTTAGTATTGCCTTAACATTGCTCACAGGTTTATTAGCAGGCAGCTATCCTGCATTTTATCTTTCATCTTTTAAGCCTGTTAAAGTATTGAAAGGGAAAATACAAGCTGGCAAATATGCCAGTACACCCCGCCAGGTTATGGTTACATTGCAATTTTGTTTTTCAATTTTACTTATCATAAGCACTGTAGTGGTGTATAAGCAAATTCAATATTTAAAAAACCGGGAGCTTGGTTATGATCAGCAAAACCTGATAATGGTTTGGACTACCCGCGATATTGAGAATAATTTCAGAGCTATTAAGCAAGAGCTACTCTCAACAGGAGCGGCGCAAGCGATGTGTAAATCGAATAGCCCTGTTACGAATATTTTTGCTTCGAGTCCGCTTGATTCATGGCCGGGTATGAGTGCCGGACAACATGTTGAAGTTACCAACATTGCCACGGAGTATGATTACACCAAGACAATGGGTATTCGCATGCTTGAAGGTCGTGATTTCTCAGAGGAATATAAAAGCGATACAGCTGCGATGGTGTTAAATAAAGCAGCAGTAAAAATACTTGGACTCAGCAGTCCGGTTGGAGAAAAGATTCAGATGTGGAAATCATGGTGGCATGTAATTGGGGTGATGGATGATGTGCTCATGGGTTCGAGCTCTAATAAAATAGATCCTCTCGTGATGACGATGGACTCAACATGGTCTAGTACTATTACTGTACGCTTGCCAAAGAAAGCAGATGTAACGACATCACTCAAAAATGTAGAGAAAGTATTTAAAAAGTATAATCCGGATTATCCTTTTAACTATCGGTTTGCTGATGCCGAGTTTGAGCATAAGTTTACGAGAATCAACATGATCAGCAATCTGGCAGGTTCTTTCTCTATGCTTGCTATTTTTATTACGGGCCTTGGCTTGTTTGGTATGGCGGCATTTACGGCAGAACAACGCACCAAAGAAATTGGTATTCGTAAAGTGTTAGGTGCTTCTGTGTCAGGTATAGTTCTTATGCTCACAAAAGATTTTTCACGTCTGGTACTCATTGCATTTATAATAACCACACCCATAGCGTGGTGGGCTATGATGGATTTTTTACAGGAATATCAGATCCGTATCAAGACGCCGTTATGGGTATTTCCTACGGCGGGTATTCTTTGCCTTATCATTACAGTTATGATTGTAAGTACACAAGCTTTCCGTGCTGCTGTTCGTAATCCGGTGGAATCGTTGAAGAGTGAATGAGTAGTGCCAAGTTTCATAATTTCCGAGGGATGGCATTATTGTGGGAATATGTAAGCGCATTTTATGAATCTTGAAAGGATGAATCATGTCACTCCTTCGGAGTTTGAAATCAATCTTAACTCTACTTTCTATAATCATGTCAGCCCTTCGGGCTTGGTGCAGCAAATAGAACGTGGAGGACTGATCAACGTTCTTTAATCACTTATTTTAAATTGATGAGTTGTTGATTGGATATTCTGCAAGTTTTATAATCCCGAAGGGATGATATTATTATAGAAAATGTCTATGGATATTTTTACGAACCCTGAAAGGGTGAAATTATGGTTTCGCACTAATCACTATCCTTTAGCCATTCATTCCAATCGGAAACTATAAATTTATAGTGAAGTAAATTCTCCAGGTATACACTGTCTACAATTTTCCAATTTGTGTTTTCAGCATTGAACGTTGGCGCTGTAACACCTAATTGTGTTGAGGCCACAGTGTAAAATTCTTCTCGCGTAGGGTGATGTGGACAAACAGCATTAAGTGTATCAATGTTAAAATCATTTTCAATAATGTTGTTGCAGATACCAATACAATCGGAGAGATGAATCATATTCACGGGCGCTTTTCCATTGGAGAGATCTGTCTTGCCAGCAAGAAAACGACCTGGATGTCGACCCGGACCAACCAAACCTCCAAAACGGATAGCAGTGCTCGTAAAATGCGACGAGTTTTTCAATAAGCTTTCCGCTTGCCAGATTATTTTGCCAGACTGCTTTTCTGGATTTGGAATGGTTTGCTCATTTACATGCGCATTGCAATCATCATACACACCTGTGGAACTTATAAGTATTACTTTTTTTGTTTTGTGTTGTTGCAGCAAAGAAGCAATGATCTCAATCTTTGAATGATACGATACACTATCATTCAACCGCGGTGTGATAGCAATGATGAAAACATCACACTGAAAAAAAGAATCATCGAAGATATTATCTTTCGCTCCAACGTTGATCAGAAATGGAATGATATTGTGTGATGCCAGTGTTGCAAGCTTTTCTTCGGAAGTTGTAGAACCCTTTACCTGATGATCTTTGCTTATCAGACTTTTTGCCAATGGAATACCAAACCAACCACAACCTAATATGCTTACTGTCATTATTTCACTAATCTGTTTTCGGCTGGCAATTTAGGTAAATAAAAAAAGAACCAGACTAACAGGATAGAAATCAGAGAATAGTTTAATGCCTCTGTTGATCAATTATATTCTTGAAGGAGAATGACCAAAAGCATTTTTAAATGCATAGGAGAAATGGGAGAGGTCTTCAAAGCCTACTTCCAGGTATACATCAGAAGCCTTCTTGCCTTTCTCTTTGATTTGATAATAAGCCTCCTGCAATCTTTTCTGTTGCAACCAACGGCTGGGTGATGTGTGAAATACTTTTTCGAAATCTCTTTTAAAAGTAGCAAGACTTCGTCCACTGAGATAGGCCAACCGGTTAAGACTTACATTGAAATGAAAATTATGCTGCATAAATTCTTCCAGGTTGATTTTACCAGGTTCGGCAAAATCGAAAAGCACATCTTTTAATTCGGGCTTGGAACGTAAGAGGATTAACACAGCTTCTTTTACCTTCAGGGAAAACAACGTTTCATTTTCTTCTTGCGATAAATGAAGATAAGGCATGAGAGAGTTGATGTAACTTTCATATAGCGGATCATGAGGAAGTACGGTAATAGAATCACCATGATGCTTTTTATCAGCAGTGTAACCATTTTCCCTGCTGATTGTGCGCAATGTTTCCTGATCGAGCCGAATTGAAATGGATTTAAACTCACCACCTTCGGGTGGATGCTTTACAAACTTGGCAAGTTGATTTCTCCTGGTGAACCGAAAATCGCCTGGATTGATTTTATAAATCTTATTTCCATTATTCACTTCCAATGTACCGGCTACCTGGTAACTGAAAACATGATCAGGCACAAACTGCTCTCCTTCCCGGCTTACATTAAAGTAGCAGGAGTAAACAATTTTCGGCAAAGACTTTTCTCCAGACATGGTTTAATAAATTTACAAAAACAAAGCCACTGGTTCGCATCATGAATCAGAGCTTTGTTCTAGTAGACAACTTAATTGATTTCTGCTAATGTGTAACGGCTGTTAACCTTTTTCAGCCATGATTTTTTTTCCTAGCTCTGTTTCCAGAAAATTAGTGGCTTCATCATGATCGGTAGAGACAGTTACGGGCATCCAGTTTTCGAATTCAGCTTTTCTTCTTTCATCGGCTTGTTTTAAAATAGCAGCAGCCTCACTTCCTAAAACAAGATGCACAGGCGGTGTTGGATGTTCCACCAGTTCAATCATCACCTCAGCTGCTTTAGCAGGATCTCCCATAGGAACAAATTTTCCACTTCCTAAAAAATCAATTCTGCTATCCACTGTAGATTCATATCCTTCTACACGTGGAGCAAAACTCATCGATGCGCCAGCCCAATCAGTACGAAAACCACCAGGCTCAACAGAAGTTACTTTAATTCCAAGTGGAGCAACTTCAATGGCCAGTGCTTCTGTAAAACCTCCGAGTCCAAATTTGGCTGCCTGATACATGGTAAGTCCTGAATTGCCAACACGACCACCTACCGAACTGATTTGAAGAATGTGACCACCACGTTGCTTGCGCATGTAAGGCAACACAGCGCGTGTTACCTCAATAGGTGCATACAAGTTTGTTTCCAGTTGACTGCGCACTTGTTCATCTGTAAAAGCTTCTGCTGCACCCGCTATTCCAAATCCAGCATTATTCACTAATACATCAATGCGACCGAAGTGTGCTACTGCTTGTGTTACGCTTGAAATGATTTGAGTTTTGTCTGTTACATCTAATGCGATGGGCAAAATCTGATCGGGATATTTTGATACCAGTTCATCCAACTGCTCAGGCTTGCGGGCGGTAGCTGCTACTTTATCACCTTTTGCTAAAACTGCTTCTGTCAGGCTTCTTCCCAATCCTCGGGAACTGCCTGTAATAAACCATACTTTTGTCATGATTATTTTCGTTTGTTAATGACACAAAGTTGAATCTATTTCAAGCGACTGACTTTGTCGAAAAGCTCAAAGATG
>DATJHZ010000401.1:0-11295 GCA_035493595.1 Cyclobacteriaceae bacterium
CTTCTTCCTGAAAGTGTAGGTAAAAGTGGTAAGCTGGTTTTATTGGCCCTTGCGTTGGTGAGCGTTATTGGTATTCTTATATATTCAAATAGTGCTGCGAAGAAGAGTGAAGGTTGGGGTGCTATGAAGTATCCTCAATTAGTATTGGGTATGATTGCCATCTTCGTTTATGTAGGTGTTGAAGTAACGATTCAAAGTAATATGGGAGCGTTATTGAAAGATCCTGCTTTTGGAGGACTTGACGAATCACAGATCTCTCACTTCATTTCACTTTATTGGGGTAGTTTAATGATTGGTCGCTGGACAAGCGCGATCACGGTTTTCAATCTGAAACCTACCACGAATAAAATACTGACAGTTGTTGTTCCGTTTATAGCCTTCGGTGTTATTCTTTTAGTGAATCATTTAAGTGGTAATAACATCAGCGATTTATATTCTTATGCGATCTGCATTGTTATTTTAATTCTTGCAAACTTCTGGGCACAAGAGAAGCCTGCTAAATTATTATTAGTACTTGGTTTGTTGGGTGTTGTTGGTATGCTTGTTGGTCTTTCGTTTACAGGTAAAGTTGGATTATATGCATTTATCAGTGGTGGTCTTGTTTGTTCAATTATGTGGCCATGTATTTTTGCATTAAGCATTACAGGTCTTGGTAAATTTACAAGTCAGGGATCAGCCTTCCTGATCATGATGATTTTAGGTGGTGCTATTATTCCTCCACTACAAGGAGGTCTTGCCGATATCATTGGCATCCATACTTCATACTGGTTGCCAGTATTGTGCTTTGGATACCTTGCATTCTTTGCATGGAAAGTAAGTGGTGTGTTAAAGAAACAAGGCATCGATATCGAACATATCTCCGCTGAAGGAGGACACTAATTTTTAAGTTCAACGTTTCAGATTCAAATCAAAGACTAAACCTTGAACCTGAAACGTTGAACATTAAAACACAATAACGATTAATAAATCAAAGAATGAATTTAGAATTAAAAGGAAATACAAAAGGCGAAATCTTTTCTGAAGTAGAAAAGTTTTTGGGTGATCTGAAACTTGGTGTCGTTGCCAAAGATCAGGAGAGACCCTGGGGTGGTTTTTTTGTTATCGATGAACAACAGGCACAACAGTTCGGAAAATTATTCTTTCCGGAAATTGATCTGGCTGATCTTCGCATCAGCGGGAAATTAAGTCCGAAGATTTTGCTGGTACAACCAGAGAAAAGACTTTCATGGCAATATCATCACCGCCGTGCAGAGATCTGGAGAGTGATAGGAGGTACTGCTGGTGTAGTAACGAGTATGACTGATGTTGAAGCTGATAAAGTAGAATTAAAATCAGGTGATACAATCAGACTAAAACAAGGTCAGCGTCATCGCTTAATCGGGTTGAAGCAGTGGGGTGTTATTGCTGAGATCTGGCAACATACAGATGCTACCAATCCATCTGATGAAAATGACATCGTGCGTGTGCAGGATGATTTTGGAAGATAATCGATATTGATTTTTTAAATAAACGCTAAAACGAAGAGGAGCAGTGCTTCACGTTTTAGCGTTTTCTTTTTTAATGTTAAATTTTACAACGTGAACACAAAACCACAAGCTTTTCTTTTTGATTTAAACGGCACCATGATTAATGATATGGGTTATCATTGGGAAGTATGGTCAGATATTCTGATCAATGATCTTGGTGCTACCATTAGTCGTGATGAGGTGAAGAAGAACATGTATGGCAAGAATGATGATATGCTGTTTCGTGTTTTCGGTAAGGATAAATTCACGCCTGAAAAACGCGCTGAAATATCCATTGAAAAAGAGAGACGCTATCAAAAAATCTATAAGCCTCACTTAGATCTTATTCCAGGTTTGTTTGATTTTATGAACCTGGCCAAAGCACATCAGATCAAAATGGCAATCGGATCAGCCGCCATTCTTTTTAATATCGATTTTGTTTTAGACAACCTTAACATTCGCCATTACTTTAACGCGATAGTAAGTGCAGACGATGTGACCGATAGTAAGCCACATCCTGAGACGTTTTTAAAAGATGCCGAGTTGATTGGTGTAACACCATCAGCCTGTGTTGTTTTTGAAGATGCACCTAAAGGCGTAGAATCTGCTATGAATGCTGGTATGAAGTGCGTTGTACTTACCACTATGCATGATGAACATGAATTCAAGCAGTACCCGAATGTGATCATGTTTATTAAAGATTATACAGATCCTCGCCTCAATACATTATTCATGTAGCAGGCAATTGGCACTAAATACTTTTCCATGCTCAGGTTGAGCTGATGACTACATAATAGCGTCTCTACGGGACTCACAAACCATCTTCACTTCGTTGCTACCAAATTTATCGTTCCTACGGGACTATGCGAATTGATTAGGAAATACAACTCAACTCCGTCAGGGATGGCAGTTTAGTAGAACTGTGACTACGTAAATTCATTTTATAATATAAACTCAGTCCCGGTAGGGATGTTAGTTTGCTAGTAGTAGAAATCACAATACAATTTTAAGGAAGTGCCGTAGGCACGACAGTATCAAATTCTTTATAGGCAATTCGTCTTTGAACCGATCTGGTTCGTTTTTTATACCAATGAAAACGTTTTTTCGCCCTAAACTGACATATTAGCGCCTAAATATATAATTGTTATATATACACTTATCAATAAATAATGTACATTGCTGCTGTAAACAAACGGTTGAAGAAGTTTTAGCTATGGCAGCAGAAGCATTTGTAATAGGTGTAGATTATGGTACCGACTCAGTTCGGTCAATTATTGTTGATGCCAGCAATGGCAAAGAAGTGGCATCATCAGTTTATCATTATCCAAGATGGCGAGATGGTTTATTTTGTGATCCATCCAAAAATCAGTTTCGTCAACACCCACTCGATTATGTTGAAGGTCTTGAGCAAACCATTAAAGACTGTTTGAAACAAGCGGGCCAATCCGTAAAAAATTCTATCAAAGCAATTTCAGTTGATACTACAGGTTCAACACCTGTTGCTGTTGATAAAACAGGAAAACCCCTTGCACTTACACCCGGCTTTGAAAATAATCCCAACGCTATGTTTGTGTTGTGGAAAGACCATACTTCTGTAACAGAGGCTGCGCAGATTAATACACACGCAGAAAAATTTGACATCAACTATCTTCAGTTTGTAGGCGGTATCTATTCATCAGAATGGTTTTGGGCAAAGCTGCTCCATGTTCTTCGTGAAGATCAACAGGTACGCAATGCATGTTACTCTTGGGTAGAACATTGTGATTGGATTCCTTTTTTGTTGACTGGTGGTAATGATGTTCATCAAATGAAACGTGGCGTATGTTCTGCTGGTCATAAGGCATTGTGGGCCGCTGAATTCGGTGGACTTCCTCCTGATGATTTCTTTGCTTCATTAGATCCTTTACTCAAAGGTTTTACTTCAAGATTATTTAAAGACACTTATACTTCAGACCAAGCTGCCGGACAACTTAGTAAAGAATGGGCTGAACGCTTAGGTCTTTCTACATCTGTCATCATTGGTGTTGGCGCTTTCGATTGTCACATGGGTGCCGTTGGCGGACAGATTGAACCGTATCATTTAAGTAAAGTGATGGGCACTTCTACCTGCGATATGATGGTTGTACCAACACAGGATATGGAAGGAAAACTTGTTCGTGGAATTTGCGGTCAGGTTGATGGTTCCATTATTCCTGGTATGATTGGGTTAGAAGCAGGTCAGTCAGCTTTTGGTGATACGTATGCATGGTATAAAAATGTATTAGCATGGCCAATACAAACATTATTGTCACAATCATCTGTAATTGACAAAGCCACTGCAGAAAAACTGAAAGACGATTTACTGGAAAAATTAATTCCTGAATTAACGAAACAAGCTGCAGCCATTCCGCTGCATGAAGATAACGAGTTGGCCATCGATTGGCTTAATGGAAGAAGAACACCTGATGCAAATCAGTTGCTAAAGGGGGCGCTAACCGCTTTGGGTTTGGGAAGCGGCGCGCCCCATATTTTTAAGGCCTGGGTTGAAGCTACATGCTTCGGTGCAAAAGCTATAGTTGATCGTTTCAACAATGAAGGTGTGCCTGTAAAAGGTTTGATTGGTTTGGGAGGTGTTGCAAAAAAATCGCCCTACATCATGCAGGTAATGGCCGATGTTATGAATATGTCAATTCGTATTCACAAATCGGAACAGACCTGTGCATTGGGTGCAGCTATGTTTGCTGCGACAGCTGCAAAATTATACCCTAACGTTGAAGCTGCTATGAATGCCATGGGGCAAGGCTTTGATGCAGAGTATAAACCGAATGCTGAAGCGGCTGCTATTTATGCCAAACGGTATAAAAAATATCTGGCACTCGGAGTTTCCCTCGAAGGAAAGCATAAGTTATCCGGAAGCTATTCACTAACGGAGAGTGTTTAATTCCCTCATCATACTTGCGTTAAACGTTGAACCTCGAATCCGAATAAGGAACCTCGCATAAGAAATTATTGAGTAATGAGTAAATACGAACATATAAAACAATCAGCGTATCAGGCCAACATGCAATTGCCTAAGCTTGGACTTGTAATCTTCACATTTGGTAATGTTAGTGCAGCAGATAGATCACTAGGTGTATTTGCTATTAAACCAAGTGGTGTTCCATACGAAGACTTGTCGCCTGAGAAAATGGTGATTGTTGATTTTGATGGAAAGACTGTAGAAGGAAAACTTCGCCCTTCATCTGATACTCAAACGCATGCTGTGCTTTACAAGCATTGGGAAAAAATTGGAGGCATTGTTCATACACATTCTACATACGGAACTGCATGGGCGCAATCCCAACGTGATATTCCGATTTACGGAACAACACATGCAGATCATAATACTGTCGATATTCCTTGTGCTCCACCCATGAGCGATGAAATGATCAAGGGTGATTACGAATATCAGACAGGCTTTCAGATCATGAACTGTTTGAAAGAAAAAAACTTAAGCTATGAAGAAGTCGAGATGATACTCGTTGGTAATCATGCTCCTTTCTCATGGGGAAAAACACCAGAGAAGGCCGTGTACAACAGTGCAGTGTTAGAAGCCGTTGCACAGATGGCCTACCTTACTGAACAGATAAATCCTAAATCACCTCGCCTCAAAGATTCTCTCATTAAAAAACATTTTGAACGCAAGCACGGTCCTGACTCATACTACGGTCAGAACTAATCTATAACGAAATTACTATAACTATTAACGCATAACGTAGAATGAAAAATCTTAAAGAACTGGAAGTTTGGTTTGTAACAGGAAGTCAACACTTGTACGGCGAAGAGACATTGAAGCAAGTGGCTGCACATTCACAGCAAATAACAAAAGAACTTGATGCCTCATCGGCCATACCAGTGAAGGTTGTATATAAACCTGTATTGAAAGGACCTGAAGAGATTTATCAACTTTGCCAGGAAGTGAATACAGCAAAGAACTGTATTGGTATCATTGCATGGATGCATACTTTCTCTCCTGCTAAAATGTGGATCGGTGGGTTGAAAGTTTTACAAAAACCATTGCTCCATTTACATACGCAATTCAATCGTGATATCCCATGGTCATCTATTGATATGGATTTCATGAACCTGAACCAGAGCGCTCATGGTGATCGTGAGTTTGGTTTCATCATGTCGCGTATGCGCTTGAATAGAAAAGTTGTTGTAGGTCATTGGCAAGATGCAGGTGTTCAACAACGATTAAATGTATGGATCCGCGCTGCCGCCGGATGGTATGATTTGCAAGGTGCAAAGTTCTGTCGCTTTGGTGATAACATGCGCCAGGTAGCCGTTACAGAAGGAGATAAAGTAGAAGCAGAAATTAAGTTTGGTTATTCTGTTAATGGTTTTGGTCTTGGTGACTTAGTTAAAGTTGTTAACCAGGTTACCGATGCAGAGATCACAAAACTTGTTGCTGAATATGAAGGACAATATAATTTAGTTGCATCACTTCGTAAAGGTGGAGATCAACATGCATCACTTCGTGAAGCAGCCAAAATAGAAATTGGTATGCGTGCTTTCTTGCAACAAGGAAATTTCAAAGGTTATACTGATACATTCGAGGATCTTCATGGTCTTGCACAGTTACCAGGCATTGCATCACAACGTTTGATGGCAGAAGGTTATGGCTTCGGTGCTGAAGGCGATTGGAAAACAGCCGCTCTCGTACGTGCTATGAAAGTGATGGGCTCTGGTTTGAAAGGTGGTAATTCTTTTATGGAAGATTATACCTATCACTTCGATCCGGCCAATCAACTTGTATTAGGTTCACACATGCTTGAGATTTGTGAATCGATTGCCGAAGGAAAACCATCATGCGAGATTCATCCACTTGGCATTGGTGGTAAAGCAGATCCTGTTCGTCTTGTGTTTAACACTGCGCCAGGTCAGGCATTGAATGCTTCAGTTATTGATATGGGCAATCGCTTCCGCTTACTGGTTAATGAAGTAGAAGCTGTTAAAGCTGAACACGATTTACCAAAGCTTCCCGTTGCCAGAGTATTGTGGAAACCATATCCTGATATGCCTACTGGTTGTGCTGCATGGATTCTTGCCGGTGGTGCTCACCACACATGCTACAGCCAGAACTTAACGTCCGAACATTTACAAGATTTCGCTGACATGGCCGGAATAGAATTCACCCTCATTGGTAAAAAGACAGACATCTATCAGTTCAGAAATGAATTAAGATGGAATGAATTGTATTATAAATAATTTCAAAATTTCAGATTTCAAATTCATGTTAAGTGAATTTGAAATCTGAACGCTGAAGTGCCTGAAACCCGAAACTTGAAACCTGAAATTCGTAAACCATGTATAGCTCACTTGCTCCAATTGATTACTTCGTATTTATTACCTACTTCATTATTGTATTGGGGTATGGCTTATGGGTTTATCAGCGTAAGAAAAAAGAATCACTCAGTACAAAAGATTTCTTTCTAGCGGAAGGTTCTCTGACGTGGTGGGCTATTGGTGCTTCACTCATTGCTTCAAATATTTCGGCAGAGCAATTCATAGGCATGAGTGGTGAGGGTTATTTTGTTGGTGTTGCCGTTGCAGCATACGAATGGATAGCGGCCATTGCATTGATCATCATTGCCGTTTGGTTTATACCGATCTATCTCAAAAATAAAATCTATACCATGCCTCAGTTTTTGAAGACACGGTATAACGAAACAGTATCGGTAATCATGACAGTGTTCTGGTTGTTTCTGTATGTTTTTGTAAATCTTACCTCCATACTTTACCTGGGAGCTGTTGCCATCAACGGACTTGTAGGTGGCGAATCTCTGCATTTGATTATGATGGGTCTGGCTGTCTTTGCATTGGTCATTACACTTGGAGGCATGAAGGTGATTGGGTTTACTGATGTTATTCAGGTAGCCGTTCTTATTATTGGTGGTCTGGCTACAACTTACCTTGCACTTACTATCGTGGGCGAAAAATTTGGTTTTGGTCCTGATGCGATAGCTGGTTTTAAATTTCTGATGAAAGATGCTCCTGAGCATTTTCACATGATCATCAATAAGCCAACAGCAGAGTCATCACAACTTGATATCAATAAATATTTAGTGCTGCCTGGCATTGCCATGTACTTTGCGGGTCAGTGGATTGTTAATCTTAACTATTGGGGTTGTAATCAATATATCACACAACGTGCATTAGGTGCTAACTTAAAAACTGCACGTACCGGTATTTTGTTTGCAGGTCTTATCAAACTGATGATGCCTGTGGTCGTTATGCTTCCTGGTATTGCAGCATTTGTATTATATAAAAATGGTCATCTTCCTCAACTTGCTGGCGGAAGTAAAGACGGTGCATATTCTGCTATACTTGGTTTTCTTCCCAGCGGATTGAAAGGTCTTTCTATCGCTGCACTTACTGCTGCTATTGTGGCTTCGCTTGCCGGTAAAGCAAACAGTATCTCCACCATCTTCACGTTAGATGTTTATAAAAAATTTATCAGTAAGGATGCTGATGAAAAGAAGATGGTATGGATTGGGCGCGTCACAGTATTAGTAGCCATGGTTGTTGCTGTGATTTTTACATGGGATGATCTTCTTGGTATTGGTGGCGAAGGAGGTTTTACGTTCATTCAAAAATATACAGGCTTCATAAGCCCTGGTGTATTTGCCATGTTTATTCTTGGTATGTTTTGGAAACGCACTACTGGTGCAGCGGCAGTTGCTGGTGTTATTACAGGCTTTGCTCTTTCCGTGTTCTTCAATCAGTTTGCGCCGACCGTACTTGGTCATGAAAACATTTTGTATACAGCGTATCCTAATGGAAATGGTGGTTATGAAATTCCATTCCTCATTTGCATGGGCTGGTCATTCTTCTTTACTATGGTAGTAATGATTGCCATGAGTCTTGCAGGTCCAAAAGTAAATCCGAAAGCTTTCGCAATAGACAAGGAGATGTTTAAGATTGAAAAGTCGACGCTGGTTTTAATTGTTATTACCGTATTGATTTTAATGGCGCTCTACGTCAAATTATGGTAAGACGTTTATCGCAGTTACCGAATGCCAATGTTGGTCCGTTAACGGATGAAACGTGTTTAAACGTGTATTTCCGAAAAAGTGGCTTTAGGATAGTGTTTGAAGATTTCAGATATTTAAAACCCTAAATATTTGAACCCTATATTAATGGACATTGGTAAATACACAAGTCAAGACCGCTTACTGGTTGCAGTTGACTGCATCATTTTTGGTTTTGATGGAAAAGAATTGAAAGCCCTGCTTATAAAACGCGATTTCGAACCTGAAACAGGACGATGGTCGTTAATGGGTGGTTTTGTAAATAAAGATGAAAGTGCCGACCAGGCTGCTATCCGGGTACTTCATCAGCTTACAGGTCTGAGCAATATCTACATGGAGCAATTGCATTGCTTTGCTGATGTCAATCGTGATTCAGCAGGCCGTGTGGTTTCAGTGGCTTATTTTGCACTGATCAATATATCTAACTACAGCAATCAGATTCAGCAAGACCATGAGGCAAAATGGTTTCCACTTTCTAAAATGCCTGATTTGATTTTCGATCATAACAACATGGTGGCAAAAGCTAAAGAGCGTCTTCAACAGAAAGTTACCAATCATCCTATTGGCTTTGAATTGTTGTCAGTGAAGTTTACACTGCCGCAACTGCAAAATCTTTATGAAGCTATCTACGAAACACCACTCGATAAACGCAACTTCACCCGCAAAATTCTCTCACTTGGCATCCTGAACAAGCTCGAAGAGAAAGAGAAAGAGTCATCTCGCAAAGGAGCTTTCTATTATGTCTTTGACAAAGAACGCTACAGCAAACTTGAACACGAAGGCCTTAAGTTTTTGTAATTAAAAGTGAGTGATGTTGCGTTATCATGAATTTCCGATAACGTTTTATTAAGCTGTATTAAGCATTTTTGAATTGCAATGCTCTTTCATTAATACTTTTTAGTATATTTCATTACAAACGATTTCGGAAAGATCGCTTGAACCAAACCTAAACTACTATTGGATGCCAGATTTGCTCCATCATAAGGATGATAATAGTCTTTTGGAATCATTAAGATCAGGTGATGAAGTTGCCTTTCAGCAAATTTTTAAAAAATACTGGCAACAACTTTACAAGACAGCCTTATTGAAAGTAAGATCACACGAAGAAGCTGAAGAAATAGTTCAGGGCATTTTTACCTCGCTCTGGGAAAAACATGATACTTTACTCATCACTAACCTTGAATTCTATCTAAAGACTTCTGTTAGAAACCGCGTTATCAATACTGTGCGGTCAAAAATCACCCAGGAAAAATATTGGAGCTACTATCGCAACTTTGCACCTCATGAAAATGAAAGTGTGGAAGATGTTTTAATTTATAATGAATTGAATGATAGTATTCAGGTTGCTGTAAATAAGTTACCTGAAAAATCTAAGACTGTATTTAAGCTGAGCAGGTTCGAGGGTAGATCTATTCCGGAAATAGCCAACATACTCAAGGTTTCTGAAAAAGCGATTGAGTATCATCTCACCAAATCAATCAAAACCCTTAGAATACATCTCAAGGATATGATTTTGCTGCTGCTCTTTTTTACGTCTCCACTATAGAAATTTCTGATCACCGCAATTATCAAAATGCTGACGTCCCGTCAGAATAAAAAAATTCATAATTAATTTAGAATAGTCTTTAGGGCTATCGCCCGGTTGCGTGTCTTAGTATTTATATTCTCCATACTATACCGTTATGACACCTGCTGAGTTCGAAAAATTATTAGACAGATATACGCGTCAGGAATGCTCATTGCAAGAGGAAGAATATATTTTATCATGGTATGAGAAAATAGGTGCGGGCGAAAATTTAGAAATAAAAGAAGAATATCGCATTGTGCTTGAAGCCAAACTCTGGTCGCGAATAGAATCCAGAATCAAATCTACTAAGAAGCCGCAGTCGCGCCCTTTCGGTAAGAACTCATGGTATTGGCGAGCGGCCGCGATACTTCTTATCATGAGTAGTATTGGCGCCTTATACCTGTTACCATTTCAATTTTCCAAGGGCACTGAAAAGTTAAGTGCTGCCAATGATGATGAGCAAACCCATATTATCAATGATAAAAATATTCCTTTTGAAGTAGTGCTGGAAGAGGGAAGTCGAATAACACTTCAGCCAGCCAGTGAAATTCGTTTTGCTAAAAAATTTAAAGACAAGAAACGTGAAGTCTACTTAAAGGGTGAAGCCTTCTTCCAGGTGACGAAAGATCCCGTACGACCATTTTTTGTCTATGCCAAGGATGTTGTTACGCGTGTATTAGGTACATCATTCAATATAAGAGCTTATCAGGATAGTCATGAAGTTAATGTAGCTGTGAGGACTGGTGTTGTATCGGTGACATCAAAAGTTAAAACAGATGAAGGAATAGAAGAGAAGATTTTGCAAGAGGTTATTTTAAAACCTAATCAGGAAGCTGTCTATAATGTTGAGCGCGAGAATCTCTTCAGGAAAATTGTTGAAGTGCCGCGAATCATCTTACCGAAACCAACCTTGTTTAAAATGAAATATGATGGAGCATCAGTAAGCGACATCTTTAAAGTACTGGAAGAAAATTATGGCATTGATATCGTATTTGATGAACAGATTTTCTCGGGCTGCATTCTTACTACGGCATTTGCTGACGAAGGTCTTTATGAACGCATTGAAGTTATTTGTAAAGCTATTGGTGCAGAATACACCATGTCAGATGGAGTGATTGTAGTATCCGGAAATGGATGTCAATAAAAGCGCGGTAACATATTTTTAATCAAC
>DATJHZ010000402.1:0-5280 GCA_035493595.1 Cyclobacteriaceae bacterium
CCAATCCCAGCTGTGGACAATGGTCTGTCGACGGTGGACTTCTTATCTCTCCAATTGTTTTTCATAATTCACAATCATCAAATAATGTTCTTCCAATTGATTTAGATATTCCATTTGCGCCATATTCATAGCTTCCCATGCACCGATAACTATCGGTAACTGTTCTTTGTTTTCCTCGTAAGCCAGCATAACAGTTTTGTAATTTTTTTGAAGCGCAGGGATAATTTTGGTTTTGTAATTTTCTATTTGCTGGGCATGACTATTCAGTTGTACTGACATTGCTGAAAGCTCTCCTTGTGTTTGAGTAATGATTGCCTCTTTACTTTTGTTAAGAGCCTCTATTTCATAATTCATTCCTGTAATTTCAGACTTGTACATTTTAGATGACCACGGAGCAATGGGTATTGAGATCATTCCCATCAATGTAAATTGCTGTGGCATACCCGATCCTCTTGGAGACATGTGATCAAATCTTATTTTGAAATCTGGTTTCGCTTGTGCTCTTTGAAGTTGTTGATTCAATCGCATAGTCTCAATCATCTTATCAATTTGACGGATGTCACTTCGTTGTTCATGAATAGTTAGTGTATCTGTTAATATGTTGTCGGGATGGAAATGAATTTGAATGGTTGTATCAACATCTATTTTAAATTGTGATGGCAGATTCATCAGGACCTTGAGCATTAATCTTTTTCCTTCGATCTCCCCATGAAGCATCAGAATCATATTTTGAACTTCATGAAGGCGAGCTTCAGCTTTATAAACGCTGCCTAAATTTCCCTGATTAAGCGGATACCTGATTTGGGCTAATTTTAAGATGAGATCAGCAATACGTTCATTTTCATGAAGCACTGATAACTTCTTCTCACGCACTATCCATTGATAGTAGATACTTCGGGCTTCGGCACGTAAATTATTAAACTGCTGTTTTCTCCCTTGTTCCTCCACTGAAGACTTTGCAGCCAGATAATTCTTTTTTGCATTTAACTTGTATGGATTAGGAATGTCTTGCTCGGCTGTAAACATCCAAAATCCTTTGTCTCTGTTCTCCATAACTTTTTGTCCTGGATAAGGATACCAGTAAGGACCAAAACCAACCATTGGAGCCATCCAGCTTTTAGAGCCTTCAGCATAGGCGTTCAGAGCATGTACTTTGTTATCGTACTGCTGAAGTGTTGGATTCTTCATGGCGATTAAAGACAACACGCTATCCAAGCTTATCACTTGCGCGTTACTCCAGGAGATCAATCCAAACCAGAAACCGGCGAACAGTATTATTATCTTAATGTTTGACTTCATATACTTCCAGTTTTCCAAACTTTCTTAATTCGTATTCTTTCGTCATCAAAAAGATGAGGGGTGTTACCAGCAGGATGTGTGTAGATGACGTGAGCACACCACCAATCATTGGCAATACAATTGGCTGCATTACATCACTGCCTACACCACTAGACCACAACACTGGTACGAGTCCAAACAAAGCAACACACACCGTCATGATCTTCGGACGTAATCGCTTAGCAGCTCCGCCAATTACAAATTCTCTCAAATCTTCTTTTGAAATTGTCTCGCTTGAATTGCCTTTTAGTTTGATGAGTTGCTGCATGGCATCGTTCAGATAAATCACCATCACGACACCTGTCTCTACCGCTATGCCAAAGAGAGCAATGAATCCTACCGCTACAGCAACAGATAAATTAACCCCATAGAAATACACCATGTATGCTCCACCAATCAAAGCGAAGGGTATGGTGATTAAACTCAGAAATGCTTCGCGAACAGATTTGAATGCCAGGTAGAGTGATATGAAAATAATCAGCAATACCACAGGAAGAATCACGAGCAATGTTTGCTTTCCACGAATCAGATTTTCATACTGACCGCTCCATTCGATATAGTAACCGTTGGGAAGTGATCCCATCTGTTTGTTCAATGTTTCGATGGCTTCTTGTACGGTACTACCCAAATCTCTGTCGCGGACGTTGAACAAAACAGCGCCACGCAGTAAAGCATTTTCAGAGGCGATCATGGGTGGGCCATCTTCAAATTTTATATCAGCCACTGCGGAGAGAGGAATAGTTCCGAGTGCCTGAGTTTTTATTGGAATACGCTTGAGTTGTTCAATGCTGCTGCGATAATCCTGCGCGAGGCGTACGCTTATAGTGAAGCGTTTTCTACCTTCGATGGTTTGCCCGATAGGTGTTCCGCCTATAGCGGATTCAACAATCATGTTTACATCATTTACTGATAAACCGTATCGTCCTAGCGCATCTCGGTTTATATGGATGGTCAGGTATTTTCCTCCGGTAATAGGATCGACATACAAATCTTTAACACCTTGAATTTTCAGTAAAGCTGTCTTTATCTTTTCTGAAAGTGTATAGATACTGTCGAGGTTTTGCCCATATACTTTTACACCAACATCAGTACGAATACCTGTAGATAACATATTAATACGATTGATGATAGGTTGCGTCCATCCATTCACAACTCCTGGAATTTGCAGCTTGGCATCCAACTCATTGATGATATCTTTTTTAGTGAGTCCTGCACGCCATTCACTTTTTGGTTTCAGCATGATAATCGTTTCGATCATACTGATAGGAGAGTTGTCAGTAGCAGTGCTGGCACGTCCGGCTTTTCCTAAAACTTTATCTACTTCAGGAATAGATTTGATGATCTTATCCTGCACTTGTAAAATTCGTTTCACTTCTTCGTTAGAAACATCAGGAAGTGTGACAGGCATAAACAAAATAGATTGCTCATCAAGTGGTGGCATAAACTCACTGCCCAAACTCATGAGCAATGGAATACTTATGGCAAGTGCCAGGATGTTAACACCAATGGTAGTCTTACGCCATTTTAAACAAGTACGAATAACAGGCTCATATATTCTTTCGAGAAACCGATTGAGTGGATTCTTCCGTTCATTGCTAAACTTTCCTTTCATGAAGAATGAGATGATAACAGGAGCAAGCGTAATGACCAGGAGTGCATCAACTATCAGAATAAATGTTTTTGTATAGGCTAGTGGATGGAAAAGTTTCCCTTCCTGGCCTGTAAGCATAAAGACAGGTAAGAAGGAAGTGATGATGATTACCGTGGAATAGAATACGCCACGCGAAACCTGTTTGGATGATTTTTCAATGATCTCAAGCCGTTCAGCCTCATCAATCCTGTTGTATTTTCGATTTAATAGTTTTTTGATCATACTGAATTACTTTTCGGTTTCAGGATTTAATTCTTCAAACCGGTGTGATAAATTTTTGTAAGAATTCTCTGCCATGATGATTCCGTTATCAACAATTACACCTATGGCTAGTGCAATTCCTGTAAGCGACATGATATTTGAACTGATGCCAAACGCATTCAATAAAATAAAACTTGTGGCAATGGTAATTGGAATTTGAATAATAATACTGATGGCACTTCTCCAATGAAAAAGGAAGAGTATCACTACCAATGACACAACAATCATTTCTTCAACAAGAGTTTTCTTGATCGACGATACTGATTCTTCTATCAACTGACTGCGATCATAAATAATATTAAACTTTACACCTTGAGGAAATCCTTTTGCTACTTCTGTCATTTTCTTCTTTACAGATTTGATTACCTCATCGGCATTTTCTCCATAACGCATCACTACAATACCACCCACTACTTCACCTTCACCATCCTTATCAAATATTCCAAGGCGTGTTTCACCAGTCATTTGTACTGTGGCCACATCACTAATTTTCACGGGCACTGTGTTGATAGTTTTCACGGAAATGTTTTCAATTTCCTCTACTGACTTGAGGTAGCCTGTTGTTTTTATGATGTAGCCGATGTCGTTCATCTCAAACTTGCGTCCTCCGGCTTCATTGTTATTAGCTCGCACGGATTGAATGACTTCAGGTACGGAGAGACCATAGTATGTTAGTTTGTTTGGATTAACTGTTACCTGATATTGTTTCTGAAAGCCTCCGAAAGAAGCAATCTCACTCACACCAGCAACAGTTTGTAAGCCGAACTTTACATACCAATCCTGAATAGCGCGTTGCTCACCGAGATCCATGCCTGGTGCATCGAGTGTGTACCACAAGATGTGACCAACGCCTGTTCCATCAGGACCAAGTGTTGGTGTTATGCCTTCAGGTAAAAGACGTGATGCATAATTAAGTCGCTCAAGCACACGTTCACGTGCCCAGTAGATGTCGGCATCATCATTAAAGATGACATAGACAAAGCTCATCCCGAACATGGATGTGCCACGTACATATTTTACTTGCGGTAATCCTTGAAGATTAGTCACTAACGGATAGGTTATCTGATCTTCTATGATCTGGGGACTGCGTCCCATCCATTCTGTAAACACGATAACCTGATTCTCGGACAGATCAGGAATAGCATCAATCTTATTGATTCGCACAGAGTGTATTCCCCATGCTAACAGAGCAGCTGCAACAAGCAATACTAAGAATCTGTTTCGTAGTGACAGGGATATGACTTTTTCAATCATACTTGAAAAATTGAGATCTGGAAAATACTATAGAGGATGAGTTGCCAGAGTATAGCAATCATGTGAAAAGCAGAATGCCTTTCAGAAAGAAATAAAAATCAAATTAGGAATACCTGGAGGTCAATCGTTAGATCGATTGGCCTTATTGGAGGATCGTAATAAGCGTAATGCTTTGTAGAAATCACAGAAGTAGGAATGACTTCAGCGATAAGAATGTCGTGTTGAATTATATCAAAAACAGGAGGGACTGCAATGCTGATCTGGTTTGTGTTAACCTTGAAGTCTTGCGCGGTATGCACAATGGTTTCATCCTCGCAACAAGGTTTTGACATATGCTTATGGCAGGGAGACATTTTTTTCTCCATGGCACATGCTTCAGCTTTGGTAAACAATGCTATCTTCTGAACATGACCGCCACAAAGGTGAAGACCAACCATAAAACTGCTGCTTGAAAACAGCACCAGAATGGCGAAGGCAGAGGACAGTATGGAACGATATTGTTTCATTGAATACTCAAATGTAACGGAATTAGATGAAAAAGGGATACAGCCTAAAACCTTTTATTTATAGTTTCTCTGCCTTATATCCGGCTTTTGCCAAGGTCTCTTTTACCGTAGCCTCATTGTCTTCGCCAGCTACAGTAAGAACTTTTGCAGGATTTGTAATGTCTACTTCCCAATGATTTTCTCCTAAAGCTGCATTTAAATAGGGAGTTACTTTCTCTATGCAGTTCGAACACTTTATGTTGGTTTTATATTTAACGGCTTCCATAAATC
>DATJHZ010000403.1:0-17785 GCA_035493595.1 Cyclobacteriaceae bacterium
TCGTTACATAGGTTGTACCTCCACTAACTGTGATTGTAAACACCTGCGTGCTTTGACAACCTGATGCATTAGTATAGGTAGCCGTTGCTGTACCTGAAGATGTAGGCGTTAATGTCACTTCGCGCGTTGAACCAGAAGCCATTCCACTCCAGCTCCATGATCCGCCTGTAGTAGGCTGAGGGCCAAGTATTACAGTTGCTCCCGATGCAACGGTAGCGCTACTTGTTTGTGACCATGAACCATTAACCTGCATATAAGGTGTGATAGCTGTTGGCGTACAAGCGCCGGAAGGTTCCCAGTAAATTAAACCTCTTCCTCCACCTGCGCTCATAAATACTCTACCATCAACGTTCATATCTCCGACAAGCAGTGGCGCTCCTGCAAACTGAGTGGAGTTATTATTGATCCGCAGCCATGTCACACCCTGGTCAGTTGATCTGAAGAGGCCGGTAACACCTGACACCGTTCCCCAAATGAAAATAGTAGGATAGCTGGCCCCAGACATCGTTTTTCCTATACCCAGCGCTTTGCAATAAGTAACATTGGAAACAGTTGTATAAGATACTCCGGCGTTGGTTGTATACTTTAATCCATT
Organism: Cyclobacteriaceae bacterium; assembly: GCA_035493595.1. Classification (GTDB taxonomy): domain Bacteria; phylum Bacteroidota; class Bacteroidia; order Cytophagales; family Cyclobacteriaceae; genus DATCRE01. The sequence continues at coordinate 596 of DATJHZ010000403.1, forward strand.
GCCGAAAAGCGGTACCCACACATGACCTTCAAACCCCGGCACTGCTCTTATCTGGGTTGGTTCCCATGGATAATTCGCGCTTGATGCGCCCGGCGTGCCTGCTACCGAGAAACTGACTCCCTTATTGGTGCTTCTGAATAGTTCCCCGGTTCTCGGCGAGAATATGTAGAAATAATTTGAATTTACCTGGTCAGCCACAGGAGCAGCGTATTGGACGGATACACCCGAACAGGCCGACCAACTACCTCCGTTGTTGGTAGTATACCAGGTTGTTGAAGAACTTCCGGGGCAGTGCAGGATAGTACCTCCATCTGCACTGATGGAAATCTTTCCATCTGTACCCATATTAGTGGCGCTTCCCGTCCATGTAGCGCCCTTATCATTGGAATAGTAAATAACGTTTCCACCGTTAGAAGCTCTTACAACTTTGCTTGTGCTTGAGCCAGCATAAGCAATACTTTGGTTATTCGCGTCCGAAGGTGAAAGTTTATTTGAAGGATAAGAAGTTATAGGATTATGCACAAAGCCTGTTACGTCGCCGAAAGAAGTAATCAGCGGTCCACCGGGAATACTTATTCCATCGAGAAAGGCTGTTTCTTCAATCCCTATCACATCATATTTCCACGAAGGATTAGCAGCTGTAATATCAGGACAGGTATATACCCCGCCTCCGCCTATTACCCGCACTATGTTAGTATTAGATTGGTCAAACTCGATACAGTCCATCCAGTTAATTCCCCCAGTAGTCGCCCATCCTATGCCGTTACTGTTATAAGTAGCGTTGGTGCCGTTTTTAAGTGTCCACGTTGAACCTCCATCGGTAGTGAGGAAAACAAAATCCCCCCAGCCGACACCAAACGACTGGTTCCAGTACATGCCACAGGTAGAAACCACCACTCTGTTAACATTATTAGGGTCTATGCTTATACCTCCATAAGGATAATTTTGACCTTGAGCGGGTGTAGCGTTTGATCCAGGTGTAACATCTGTCCACGCTCCATTAGATGTGTTAAGCTTGTATAGCTTTCCGAATCCACCACTGGTTGTAGGGCCTTCATTATCGGAATAGGAAACATACATAGTAGTTCCCTGGAGTACTGCCCTGTGTGGCATATAACTGGTGGTTGGCGAAATATCAGTAAAACTGGCGCCACCGTTTGTAGTCTTGTAAAAAGTTGCACCTCCGGTGCGCGAAACGCCGATATAGAAAGTTTGAGTTGCCCCGTTCACTACGCTGCTTGAAGGATCAAAAAGAACAACACATATCCCGTTCCCGTTGGTAGTTGTAGTTACACCGCTCCAAGTCTGGCTCCAGGTAACGCCGGCATCTGTACTCTTCCATAATCCGTTGGCCCTGGTTCCGCAGAATAATATGTTGCTGTTATGGGGGTCTACGGCAAGACGTTCTCCGTTACCGCGTCCCGTTCCATTTCCATGTACTTTAAACGTATTGGTAAGGTCTGTATACGTAAAAGTATTTCCTTTATCGGTTGACTTTAATATAGCCGACTTTCCCGTGCCAACATAGTTAGTTCCGCAGAGCATATAAACGTTATTTGCATTCTGCGGATCGAGCGCCAAGGCCTCCACTCCATAAAGGTCACCTTGTGAATCGTTAAGCCAGTCGAGCAATTGAACCCATTTGTTGTTTGCGGCATCCCAGCGGTAAGCTCCACCAACATCGGTTCGGCAATACCTATCGCCAGAAGTTTTATGCGTAACGATTCCAGTCACAAATCCGCCCCCGCCAATAGGCGCGTTTTGCCTGTTGTAAGCCGTCTGGCCGAGTGATTGAAATGATACTAAGAGAAAAAGAAGGAAGACTTGTTGCCACCTTAAGTCTGAATGCCTTCGGGAACTTGGAGTAAAATGATTTTTGTCCATAGTACTAGGTTTAAGTTTAGGTGAAATGTCACGATTTCATTGAGCTCACTCAGAGCAGAAATCGTTTGCGTAAATTTGAGACTCAAAGGGATATCAATTGTATAAAAGTGCTGCACCAAACGTTTGAGGTGGTTATAAATAGTATAAAAAAACAGTACGAAAGGTATATCGGTAACGATTGCATTTTGAAAATTTACACTTTCAAAACAAGAGAGAAGTTTTAGGAATTTGCTTAGGAAAAAGTGAGAATGCTTCTTTTTGGATGAGTGTACTCACCGATTTAAGAATACGAGGTGTTGACGATATGCTCATCAGCAATACCGTAATTTTTGCACAATCCATTACTCAGATCTGTTTAGTCCATCAGATCAGGAATGCGTCGTGCTATGTTGTATGGAAAGATAAACGGGAAGCTGATCTAAAGCTTGTCTATACATCAGCAAATGAAAATCAGGCTTTTGGCTTTCGGAGTTACACCACCAACCACTACTCCATATAATTTGCAAAGCGAAAAATAAGTCCAAGGTTGCAGTCCAAATTTTGTACAGGTAAAGTTGCCTAGTTAAATTTTTATGCAGTCTGCATATGAGTATATGCTGATTGGTAATTTGCTCAACTACATTATCCTCACATAAGATTACTGCGTATTACCTTGAACTCCGAAATTCTATTACTCTATTTTATTTTCAGTAATCCCCTTCCATTCATCTGTTCTGAAAGGAATAGCAGGCAAGCGTTCAGAATTTATAAGATTACATTCAGGATTATCCGCCCAGGCATATCGCACAGCTACAGGCTCTACAACTTTATCCGAATAAACAACAACTTCATTTCCTTCAATATTTGCTTTTGCCCAATAAAATTGTTTGTCTTTACCGGCTATGGCTAAACCCGTCACCTCCTTTCCATCTTTTATGGAAAGACCTGAGCCAATGTTTGTAAAGCTGATACGGATGCGATTGCCTTCCTTTCTATAACTTTTATATACAGGACCACATGCAGTAATACCTTTTTGTTTATACGCAATCCTATTGGCAATTAAAGCCAGGCGGCGGCCTACTTCCTGTTTATTTTTCGGATGGATATCATTCGCTTCTCCAATATCAATACTACAAGCCATACCTGTATTAGGCAGCGAAAGTGTCAGCATTTGTGCTTCTCTCAATTCGGCCCACTCGCTTTCAGATGGAAGTGGTTTTGTTTTCATGGAGTTGGCCAACTGAACAAATAAGAATGGAAGGTTTCTCTGCTGCCAGCGTTGCCGCCAGTCCGTGATCAGCATTGGAAATAATTTTCTGTAATTGTAAGCCGCCGGAGCATTTGATTCGCCCTGATACCAGATGAATCCTTTGATGCCATAAGGGATCAGTGGGGAAATCATCGCATTAAAAAGTACCGTTGGATAATATTGATAGTTTAATATTTTCGGAAAAGCGGTTTCAAGGTCTTTATTATATAACCATTTTCCCGCTAAGGAAATTTTAGAAGAACCATCGGTAATATAAACATCTTCTGCCGGAGGATTCAAACCACCACCGCCCCATAGCATGGCTATTCTGACAGCAATAGTATTTTCTCCATGCTGTACTAAACGTGCCGGAATGGTATAAGAGTGAGTGGCATTGGCATTCCAGATATTCTTACAAATCTCCTGCCCATTGAAATAGAGTGAATAGTTCATCTCCGGATGGCCAAGACTGATGGTTAAGTCTTTTTGATTAAATGATTCTGGCAATGTGATTTTTTTCCTTAGCCAAACCATTCCCTCATAATGACCAATTCCAAAATCCTTTATCACATTTGGCATTTCAACGGTGGCCCAACCAGCATCATTATACTCAATGGTCGTCACTATTTTATCTGTATTATTCTGAGGATTATAAACAATATTCCAAATGCGTACCCAACTCAAACTATCGGTTAAAAAATCTTCCCGATCAAGACTAAGCGTATCATTACTGAGTGTTCTCGCTCTGGTAATGGGTGACGTAAGCAACATGTCGCGGCTTGTCCAGGCTTCTATCGGTGTTCCGCCCCAGGTACTTTGAATAATTCCAACCGGAACTTTTTCATCAGCATGAATTTTACGAGCAAAATTGTAAGCAACGGCTGACCACTTCTTCACATTTGCAGAATCACAAACTTTCCATTTACCAGCACGAATGTCGGGTTGAGGTTTTAATTGTTTATCTTGCTCAACAACAAGAAAGCGAATTTGTGGGAAATCGGCATTTGCAATTTCCTTTCTCGCATCCTTTGCCTGTTGTACCTGCCACTCCATGTTTGACTGACCCGAAGCCAGCCAAACATCTCCAATGAGAATTCCTTTCAGATGGATTTTAGAATTGTTTTTGCCCTGTTCTGCAATCTCAAGTACATAAGGTCCTCCTGCTTTAAATACTGGAAACTTAATCTGCCATTTCCCCTCTTTGTTCGCCTTTGTTGTGACCTGCACATCACCAAGTTTTGCTATGATCAGTGCACCGGGAGAAGAATTTCCCCACACCGGAATTTTGATGCCTCTTTGCAAGACCATGCTGTCTCCAAATACTTTCGGTAAAGTGATTTGAGCATATGATGTTCGAAGAAGAAATATTGTTAGTAGTGGGAGTAATATTTGAATACTGGATTTCATTGTATTTATATGTTTGTTTTTAGAAATATTTTTTTTCTACACGGCAATTACATATGGCCTGCAGGGACGATAACGATGGCTGCAGCTATACCAGAAAATGTGCAAGTTGACTATATACTGACGTTAATAACTCTTCTCATAATTACACAATTGATTTGTTTGTTGTTATAGGATTTATTTAAGGTGTTGCTGTCATTTTCAAAAAAATATTGGAATCACTTTGCCATTGTAGTAACCGGACACATAAGATGCATACGATGCAGGTATGAAGGCCCATACTTAGTGGAGAAAATCTAAAAGCAGGTCTCCGAATCCAAACAAGCTGGCTTAAAACCAAAGTATGCGGTCGAGTTTCGCTCAAATAAAAAACCTAATGTATATCAATACCAATATGAAGGCAAAAAGAAAAGCGAAGAGAGTCCTCTCTGCAATTGTAAGCCACTTCAGTCTTTTCTTGTGTTGGTTATTCATATCTAATTAGTTTACAGCTATAAATTTGATTTTTATAGCGCTCATAAAATTCTATAAGCATCTTCATGTAATAATTATTCGGCTTTCCCGCTACTAACAATTCTATGCTTTTTGCAAAGCATCTTGTATTCATTTGACAAACAAGCACAACAATTGCATCCGTTTATTCCAAAATCATTTTTGTTAAAGTAGAAAGGCAAATGGTTCGGTATGTACATAAAGTGTGCATCTTAAGTCTTCTCTTGAGACTGCATCTATCGATTACACCTGAACGATCTCACGCTGCCGTTATTGATAATAAAAAAAACTTGATCGACGTCGGGGATGATCTTGCGAACGTCGCTTGGTATATTGATACCTGTTTCATTCGGCAAAATAAAATTAAAATTACCCGTCGCATTGTTCAGGAAAACAAAACCGTTATTTCCTTTCTGCAGGCCGGTGCGGGCACGTGTACGCTCAAGATTACCCCCGGTTAACAAATCTTCAACTCCATCGTTGTTTACATCCATCACGGCCAAAGCAAAAACTGGCGAAAACTGAAGCTGGATTGGTAACTTGTTTACATGAAAGGTGCCTTTATCATTTCTAAAATATGTTGTTGCAAAGGTATAGGCATTAAGTTTTGTGGATTTTTTTATCGCCTCTGCCGAAAGAATATCTTCAAGTCTGGCATTTACATAGTCTGTATATTTCGGGAATTTCTTTTTTAACATGGGCAATTGCTCTGTCAGTTCGTCTCTTGTAGGGAATGGACATTTTTCACCTTTCACGTAGTAAAATAAAAGCGGATCGACGGAACCATTTTCATCGAAGTCACTATAATAAAGCGTTGCTGGTTGGGCGATAGTCGGTCTAGCCTGGGTATTAAGGCCCTGGTTTCCAAGAATAAGATCTTTGTCGCCATCGCGGTCAAAATCATAAACAAGGATCGTATTCCACAAGCCATTTGTCATCTCCTTGAAATAGTCTGTGCTCTTGTCAATCAACGTCCCATTGGCGTAGATAAACACTTTTACAGGCATCCATTCTCCGACTACAACTAGATCTTCGTTCCCATCGTTATTTAAATCCGTCCATGCGGCATCCGTAACCATTCCGATATTTTTTATCGCCGGGCAAATGGTATTTGTGACAACAGAAAAATTTCCCATGCCATCATTTTGCAATAAATAACTTTCAGGCGCTTCAGGATAACGCCCCGGAACAATTCGTCCACCGACGAAAAGATCAAGATCACCATCGTGATCAAAGTCGCTGGGTCTGACACATGATCCACTCGACTGCATCGACGGAAGTTTACCTGTAACGAAATTACCCTTTCCGTTATTCAGGTATAATTTATCTTCCAGGAGGGCAGGTTCCGTTGTGAATTCGTACCCACCTGTTACGACATATAGATCAAGATCACCATCACGATCGGCATCGAAAAAAGTAGCATCGACATCTTCTGAATTTTTTGCATCAGCAAAGCACGCTATATCTTTCTTACTAAAACCTCCTTTTTTATTTTGAATGTGGAGTTCACCCGTCTGACCCTTTGCACCCCCAAAATATAAATCCTTCAACCCATCACCATTGACATCACCAGACGCAGCAGCAGGTCCCTGCGATGAATACATGCGTGTTAACAGGGACTGATATTTAAAATCAATAAAATCATTTTCGTGGTGAACGAAATGAACGAGGGAATCTTCGGAAAATATTTTTAACGGAGGTGCCTGCGTGATTATGTTTGAACACTTTGATGCATCCTCGGTTATAATTAACGTTTGATTCGTTTTCACATTCGATACTGTTTGATGTCTTCCAGTTGGCCAGTTGACAACGAGGGAATCGAACGTTTCGATTTGATTTGCACCAAAGTAAAGCGCCGGCTCTACTGAGGATTGAAATCCGCGATACGGACAAAGCTCACGCATCATAAACTTTCCTTGTAAGTATGCTGTCACTTTTGTCCCAATGCCATATTTATTTTTATGTAGCCCTTGCAATCGCACTTTTAAATATCTCCTTCCGCCGAGTAAGTTTGCATTGTTTCGATACACGCCGGCTTCTTCATCCATGTTGTTCACCACCAGATCAAGGTCGCCATCATTATCGAGATCGCCGTAAGCAGCGCCGTGTGATAGGTTTAGTTCAGACATTCCCCATTCATCGGATACATCGGAAAATTCAATTCCATTCTTGTTTTTGAAAAGGTAATTATGAAGCTTGGTTGAATTCATTTTTTCCAACATCGTCAGGTTGCTCTCGGCACTTTTCCCTTCTTTTTCACGAAGCAATTGATTGGCCCTATACTTGGCAAACTCGCTGTTGGTGTAATCCCTCTTATAACCATTCGTTACAAACAAATCCTGGAGGCCGTCGTTGTCGTAATCGGCAAACAGTGCCGACCAGCTCCAATCTGTATTCGACACGCCAGCTAACTGACCGACCTCACTAAAGTATCCTGACCCATTGTTGAGATGTAACATATTTCGCATGAACTGGTGATGAAGCCCGTTTCGAACCATTTCATGATAGATGTCAAAATTATCCGTCCACATCAATTCTTTTTGACGTTTGTTATTGTCGGGCAGCATATCGAGAGAATAGATGTCTGTGAACCCGTCGTTATTAACATCCGCGATATCCGTGCCCATGGAAAACCTGGAGATATGGGTAAGAACATCGCGCTCTGATTCTTTAAAGTGTTTACCGTTTTGATTTAGGAGAAGTTTGTCACTTCCAGTGTAGTCGTTAGAAGTATAGAGATCAAGCCACCCGTCATTATTCAGGTCCGAATAACAAACACCGAGTCCAAAATTGTGCGCCGGGCCATAGACCCCGAGTGAATCGCTGACGTCAACGAATTTCCCTCCTCTATTTTCAAACAATTGGTTCCCTACATATTTTACGCGGTCAGTTTTACTTTCGGTTCGAATATCGAAATTCCTGACGATTCGCGATACGGCGTGGTTGAGCAGAAACATATCGAGATCGCCGTCTCTGTCGTAATCAAGAAATGAGGCTTGCGTTGAATAGGAGTCGCTATCGAGGCCATACTCTTTCGCTTTGTCGGTAAACGTTAAATCGCCATTATTGATAAAGAGGAAATTTTTTCGATAGAGAACCTCGTTGGCGGCAGACCGGCAGACATAGATGTCTAATAATCCGTCTGCATTGATGTCAACCATGGCAACGCCCGTTTTCCATCCATCATCGGCAGTGGTTCCAGACGTTGATGAAATATCCTGAAACTTGAAATTACCCCGGTTGAGGTATAATTTATTTTGACCTTGGTTTGAAGACAGGTAGACATCGACCAAGCCATCATTGTTAATATCTCCCAGCGCTACACCGCCGCCGTTATAGAAATATTCATACGACAGAACATTGTTATCTTCATCCTCGACGTTTACGTTGGCAAAATGTACACCGGTTTTCGACGAAGGAAGTTTAGAAAAAAGAGTCTTGGGATCATCTTGCTTACATGCTACTGCTGTAACTGCGAAGGTTATAAATACAAAAAAACGGCCTAACGTCGCCCGGGCATGCATAGAATTAAGTGTTTAGTTACGTAAAAAAATAATTGCCCCGAAGGGCAATTATTTCCAAAAAATGTAAACTTTTAATGCGTTCGGATATACCAAAACCAATATGTAAAGGTATTAGTAGGTGCGGTACTTGTGTAATAACCACCTTGACCAAGAATTAAGGTATCATTACTTAGCTTGAATATCCGAAACCGGTTCTTATTACTGGTTGTCATTTCCCCCGCATCATCAGCAGGCATTTTACCGTTAATGGTCAACGCTTTGCCTGGCGTGTTAAGATATGCAGATGGTAAAACCTCGTTGAGATTAAGAATAAAACTAGATTTGGTTGGTACCCCACTCGTATAGCGCGTGTAGTTAAATGCTTTGTCCAAATCAAAACGAACCGAATCTCCCATGTTTACCCCTGATAACCAACCTGCGTCACCCCAATCATTGTAGGTAGTTGATTTTGAATCGCCCGCTTTTACAGCAACAAGCTTCCAGGTATAGCCGTCAGCGGAATTATTGGTAAGTTTTTGCCATACAGGATCGGCAAAAAAAGTCGGATCAAATTGCGATATGGTGACCACCGTTGAATCAATGGATGAACCGCCCTGGCCAAAACCTCTGTATTTTATATAGAAATCACCTTTAAATGGAATGATAACGGTGTCCTTCAACTTAATAGATGTCCCGAATACATAGTTCCATAAGGGAGCCACCTGAGGGCTGAGGCTCTCAAGAAATACCTTATTGTCGTAATTCGGATCTTGTGTTACGGAATACTTCAGCTTAGAAGGATCAAGTATAGGTTTGAGATCACTAGCAGGATCCGGCATACACGAAATGACCGATGCGAAGCACCCTATGATGATAAGATAATTTATAATCAGTTTCATATTTGAATTAATTTTTATGATTACCAGCCTACATTTTGTTTCAGCACACCGTTCGAAAGTGTGATCTGAGTATTCGGGATCTGTTGAAATCCTTTTTTACTTATAATGTTGTTGGCATTAATTGTTACTGTTGCACTTACACCTCCTGACAAAACACTCGCAGACTCTGCAATAGTGGATGCTGCAACATCCACGCCCTGGCGAAGCAAGTCCCAGTAACGTATGCCTTCACCTGCAAATTCAAGTCTTCGTTCAGCCATGATGTTATCAGGCGTAACCGGAATAGAGCTGAAGTTAGTTTTATAGGCGCGTTGTCGTACCTGATCGAAGTAACTCTGCGCATTTCCGCTTCCGAGTTCTGCAGCCATTAACAATACATCAGCGTACCGGATCATAATAAAATCCTGGTACTGGCCTATCTGGAAATTGACACCACCAAGCTGTTCAGCAAGACTCTTCGCTACATTCTGCCCCCCCACCATAATCACGGAAGACATGGGTGTATATTTTTTATTGAAATACCCTGTGTATTCACGCTGACCGCTGTTACCATAACCAGCAGCAGTAAGGTTTTCGTCCGCAACAGAAACAATAGATGCGACCTTACGGGTATCCTGATCACTGAATGCATTCCAGAGTTTTGGATTTACAGTTCCAAAGCCCCAACCCTGACCATAGGGAGGATAATTTCCATCACGCAAACCAAACATCACCAACCATTGATTACCATCCATGTCACCATTGTAGTTACCAGTGTAAGTAGCTTTTATATTTAGTATATTCTCAGAGTTCTTTTCGCCTGCATAGTCGACAAGAGAAGCAGCTGGCCAAAGCTTAGCAAAATCAGAAACAAGCGCATGTCCACTGTTTTGAATCAGATCTTCCAGATTATCCAGGACTTGCTGTTTTGTTACTCCTGCCAAGTCTGTTTTGTTGTAATAACCGGTATAAAAAAGGAACGCCCGAGCCAACATTGCTTCTGCAGCCCATTTTGTAATCCGCCCATGTTGAGCTGCCGGTTGATTAGCGTATGTCACTGCAGGAATATTTTGAATTGCAAATACAAGATCTTCTGCTATAAGCTTGTAAACATCGTCGGGATTGGCCTGAGGAAGATTTTCACTAGAAGGCTTATCCAGCAACACAACGTTTTCAAACAAACGTGCGAGGTCAAAATAAGCTACCGCCCGTATAAAGCGAGCTTCTCCGGCATATTGATTTTTCAACGCATCGTTACCGCCCCAGTCAATACCATCAAGATGGCCGAGCAGCGCATTGCAGCGAAAAATCCCTGCGTAATAATTTATCCAGTTGTCTTCAAGAATCCTGATATCAGAAGGCGATCTCTGTTGATCAAATTCATCCATAAGCTGACCACCATAACCATCAGCACTTCCGCCTCCACCAAACGCATTGTCAGAAAATACTTCCGTTACTGTGGGCACAGCAAACGCCGAGGAGTACATACGCTGAAACCCGTCATATACACCAACCAACGCATTGTACGCATCTTTTGGAGTTTTATAAAAAGTTAATTCATTGAGTTCTGTGTAAGAATGGGTTTGAAGATAATCCTCACCACATGAAGTGAAGATCAACAGACCCACGATCATGATATATAATCTATTTTTTCTCATACATATTTTGTGTTAGAATTTAACATTTAAACCTACCAGAAAGGTCCGTGGTCGTGGGTAATATCCGAGGTCTATACCAGAAGAATAGGAGTTTGATCCATAACCGATTTCGGGATCCATTCCATTGTATTTGGTAAACGTGAACAAGTTAAGGGCTGACGCGTAAAGTCTAAGCTGGCTAAATGCCTTTACTTTGATAAGTTTAGAAAAATCATAACCCAGGGTTACGTTGCTGATTCGAAGGAAGTCTCCTTTTTGAAGATAGATATCAGAGAATTTAGCATAATTGGTTCCTTCCAGATCTATCCGAGGCTGCTTGTTGGAACTGCCTGGACCATGCCAGCGGTCCAACGCATATTTAGTGTAATTCTGATAACCGCCAGGGTTTCTATAAGATTGTGCGATATCGTTTCCTGCTACGCCATTACCTACCATGGTGAAGTCAAATGCCTTATAGCTTAATTGAATATTCAGCCCGAATGTGTAAGTAGGATTTGGATTACCAATCATTGTTCTGTCATTGGCATCAATCACACCATTGCCATCCCTATCTACATAGCGAAGATCTCCTGGTTTGGCAGTAGGTTGTATTAATTTTCCTTCGCCAGTGCGATAGTTAGCTACGTCTTCCTGGGTCTGAAATACACCATTGGTTTTAAGTCCATAGAAGTAACCTATCGGGTAGCCGGTTTGCGCACGATAAAACTCATCTGCATTCACAAAAAGCGCATTAGTCTCACCATGAATAATACCATCTGAGGTTGGTATTTGCGTTACTTTGTTTACGTTGTGAGCGCCATTTGCACTTACTGTATATCGTAAATCGCCTATTTGATTGGAATAGGAAATCATCAGTTCAATCCCCTTATTAGTTACATTACCGCCATTTATAAAGGGGGAATCAGCTCCGGCAGTGGCAACAACAGGTGGCTTTATGAGCCAGTCTTTCGCAGTTTTATTATACCAATCAAACGTGACATTCATTTTTCCATTCAGCAAACGTGCATCAAATCCAATGTCGGTCTGCACTGAGGTCTCCCATTTTACATTTGGATTTGACAACCGGGATTGATAAGCGCCTGGCGTCACTACTCCTTCTGTTGTTCCAAAAGGATAAGCACCACCGTTATAAGTCATTGGAGAAAGATATCTGAACGCTGGAATGTTCCTGTTACCCACTTGCCCCCAGCTCGCGCGCAGTTTCAGATTGTCAAAGATATTGCGCACTGGCTCCATAAAACTTTCGTTTGTTAACACCCACCCTGCGGAAACAGAAGGGAAGTAGCCCCAGCGGTGACCACGCGCGAAATTTGAAGAGCCATCGGCGCGGTATGTCATATTTAACAAATACGTTTCTTTAAAGTTATAATGCAGACGACCGTAGTATGAGAGAACTTTGTTATCATCTGATTCACCGCCCGAAATGCCCATTTTATTTGCCTTGGTCTTGTTTAAGGCATTACTTAACCATGCATTGTCCAAGGTGTTGAAGGCAAGATTATAGTTTGATCCGAACATGTTAACTCCGGTGCCGTATATGGCAGATGTACCGGCCATCACGTCGAAATGATGATCGCCGTTTAGATTAAAGGAGTAGTTGACGGTGTTATCCCAGATCAGGTTTCTAGACCTGCCCATGCTCTGGCTAACCCTGGTAGTATCGTTGTATGAATACTGCGACAACTTATACACTGGCGTAAACGAGTGTGAATCGTTGGAGGAGGCGTCCATCGACAGCATGGACTTGTATTTCAATTTACTAATGGGTTGAACTTCGAAATAAACGTTACCCACTATGCGCTGCGAATTGTTCCGATTCTGATTTTGCAATCCTAATTGGGCATAAGGGTTTGCTTCTCCAGGGAGCCATTTTGATGTGGAGTTGTCCCAAAAATTTCCCAGACTATCATACATCGGTAGAAAAGGAGATGCTCCCAATGCAGGAAGAACTGAACTGCCATAAATTCCACCTGTTTGAATACCGTTGTTCTGCGTGTAAGCGAAATTAAGGGTTTGTCCAAATCGAAGTATATTGCCGTAAAGCTTGTGATCGGAGTTGAAACGAAAGTTGTAACGTTCATAGTAAGAGTTTGCTTTGCCTCCGATGATACCCGCCTGTGATTGGTAAGAAAGCCCAGAGGAATACGTTGAGTTTTCAGATCCACCGGTTAAGCCCATAGAGTAGTTTCGTGTGGGGACATTTTTTTCAAAAATCTTGTCAAGCCAGTTGGTACCTCCATTCATTGCTTTGATCTGGGTATTGCTTAGGCGAGGATTTGACCAATCCGTTGCACCGTTGGCAAGTTTTGTCATCTCCGTATCCGTAAAAATTGGTTGGCCACCAGAATTCACCGATGCCTCGTTCATGATCACGGCATACTCTTGTGCATTCAACATCGGCATTTTACGTGCTACATTCTGTACACCATAAAATGCGTCTAAAGTAAGCTGTGATTTGTTATTCCCCTTTCCTTTTTTCGTTGTAACCAGGACCACACCATTAGCACCCTGCGAGCCATAAATGGCAGCAGACGCGGCGTCCTTCATCACGTCAACAGATTCGATATCAGAAGGACTTAAGAAACTAATGTCGGTCATCAATACGCCGTCCACAACGTATAAAGGACCTGCACCATTAATGGTGCCCTGACCACGAATCACCACCCGTATGCCTGACCCAGGTTGCCCGGAAGTTGTAGTGATTTGTACGCCCGGTGTTTGACCTTGAAGTGCTTGCAACACGTTGTTGGTACTTAGCTTCTGAATGTCGTCACCCTTCACCTGAAGATTAGCGCCAGTGTTCAGCGCCTTCTTCTGCTCACCATATCCGACTACTACAACTTCCTGCAGTGTTGAGAGATCTTCTTCAAGTACAACATCAATTACAGTTCGCGTACCAACAGTTTGTTCGGACGATTTATATCCGATAAAGCTTATTACCAAAACATCTGTCGATTGTACTTCAATTTTGAATACACCATTGCCATCTGTCGAAGTACCCATTGTACCTCCTTTAACAAGAACATTAGCACCAGGAACCGGAGCACCTGAAGCATCCGTAACCTTCCCTGTCACGACCTGGCTTTGTGCTTGAGCACTTGCCAATCCTAACAGAAAAATAAATACGGAAGCGCAACATAAGCTTCTGTAAAACCTTTTCATCATAATTAATTTGGTTAGAGTTTAGTTAAGTTGTTTATCTTCAATTCCTCGCGGAATATGAATTCATCAGTTAATTCATTTTTATTGATTGTGCCTGTCCGTCATATTGAACCACCTGATCGGGGTGAGTAGTTATACCCACACCAACCGGATGATTATTATTAACCCAAACAATTTGAAAGCTTCTCTTTTCCAGCATGCCGTTATAAGAACCTTTGCGCTTGCCTATCGAAAGTGTTTTTGTTACTTCGTCATAGTCAAATGCTATGGTTGCATACTGATCTTTTTCATAGTTGTAATTCACATTCTCGTCTTCATAGAGTTCAAAGTGACCACTCTTACCTGCGAACACATATAGCATAATCGGGTCTGCTGCCTTCTGTGTGCTATATTGAATCTCAGGACCAGCAGGTATAATCGAACCTTCTTTCACAAAGACAGGAATTCTATCCAGTGGTGCTTCTGCCTGTAATGTCTGGCCACCATTGTAATATTTACCAGTATAGAAATCATACCAACCGCTAGTAGTAGGAAGGTAAACTTCACGTGTACGTGCCTTGAATTCGTAAACAGGATTAATCAACAAGCTTGGGCCGAACATAAATTGATCTGCGATATTGCGAGCCTTAGGATCATCATTGAAGTCCATCACCAAGCCACGCATAATCGTGTTGTCATTAAAATAACCTGCACCTGCCTGTGAGTAGATATAAGGCATCAGGCGATAACGAAGTTTATCATAGTACACCATGCTATTATAAACTTCATGTCCTGCTGGAGAAATGTTAAAGATCTCACGGAATGGATATTGACCATGCGAACGGAACAATGGACAGAACGCTCCGTATTGAAACCAACGTGCATTCAATTCTCTCCATTCATTTAATGTTTCTCCTTCGGCACGTTCATAACGATGTTCTACAGCAAAGCCGCCGATATCCATTGTCCAATATGGTATGCCTGACAAGGAGAAATTTATACCGGTAGCAATCTGATCTTTAAAATCACTCCAGCGTGAAACAATATCTCCACTCCATGTTGCAGCTCCATAACGTTGCTGACCAGCAAAGGCAGAGCGTGTCAAAATAAAAACTCTCTTCTCCGGACTTGATTTGCGTTGGCCTTCATAAACACTCTTGGAATTCAATAAGGAATAAGCATTGAAATATTTTGCTCCCGGGCCCATGCCTGTAGGACTCATGTTTAATTTTCGCTCTTCGATAGAAAGATTCGAATGCATATCGGGCTCCGTTGCATCAAGCCACCAGGCATCTATGCCAAGCTTGTTAAGCTTCACATCAATCTGTTTCCAGAATAACTTGCCTGCCGCATCTTTAAAGGGATTATAGAACGTATTCTCATAACCAACACCTACCCAGTCTTTGCGTTTCTTTTCAATATTGCGAGTGAACAGAAATCCATTCTTATTCATCTCATCATAGTTGGCTGTACCTTTATTAAACTTAGGCCAGACTGAAATCATGAGGTTAGTATGAAGATCATTGTGAAGTTCATTGATCATGCCTTGTGGATTGGGGAATCTTGTCACATCAAAATCGTGTGAACCCCATTTAGGATCTTCCCAGTATTGCCAGTCAAGGACAATGTTATCGAGGGGAATATTTCTTTTTCTATATTCTTTAACGATGTCAACAATCTCTTTCTGACTTCTATAGCGTTCACGACTTTGCCAGAAACCCATCGCCCACTTGGGTACAATGGGAGCTTTGCCTGTAAGTTGTCTGTAGCCTTTAATAACTTCGTCTGCATTGTTGCCTTTAATGAAGTAGTAATCTATCTGGCTTGCTACTTCTGAAGAAAGTGAAAGTTGATTTTGTTCTATCGATGATATCGGATCAAGATGTTTTACCGCCAGATACCCACCATCAGGAATCCATTCAATTTTAAGTTTATGCTTTTCTCCTTTCTTTACTTCTAAACCAAATTTATTCGACCATGGATTCCAGTTCTGACGCCATTTATCCATGATGAGTTTATCATCAACCCATACTTTAAAATAACTTGAAGCATAAATCAAAAATTTATGTTGTCCTTCTGCCTCTGAAGAGAATGATCCTTCCCAAACTACTTTTCCATTTCTGGAAACATCTTTTGGGAAACTATCAACCTGGGGTGTTTCAAGAAACTCGTAGTCAATTTTATTTTCAACTGTACTTTTGATTACTTTTTCGCCTACATAATAACTGGCGGTCAAACCTCCTTCTTTATCATCGGCTGTAAAAAGTTTTAGTGAACTCAAAGGCAGGTAATCACGTGGATCACCGAATTTACTGATGGAGTAATTATCCCATAGGATACCGTAGTTTTTGCTTGAGTATAGAAATGGAATAACGTCTACTATATTGTGTTGAGCTAACTCAACATCCTGGCCTTTGTAATTCATCTGGCCGTTTTGATGGCCACCTAATCCATAGAATGCTTCGTCATCAGGTGATTCAAATACCTGGCGAACATGGTAACAGGAAAGATTCTCGACAGAGGTGTTTTCAAAAGACTTTCCACCGCCTTGTTTTTCCTGAAGGATTGGGTTTCCAAGTGTATCAGTAAAACTTACTTCGCCTGTAAGTAAGGAGATGGTAGCATGAAGTGCTGGTGTTGCTACTACCAGATCATTTTCGTGTTCAATTAATTTCCAAGTCGTTGGCTGTTTGCTTTCGGGCAAAACCACAAGACTCTTCTCGGTGGAGAATGAATCAGTCGGCGTGGCCTGTATGTGGATAATACTTTCGGATATAACCTCAAGTTTGATTTGCTTTGCCTGCTCTCCCTTTAGGTGCACAATCACCCCATCATCAGTTTTGTTGTAGCTTGGCTTATGGCTACATGATAGCAGGGTTGATAAAAAAATAATGTTCGCTAGTACTAATAATCTCATTCCCACAAATTTTAAATTCACATAGGTTGACGGCATAAAATTTCTGCAATCGTATGCGTAAAGGTATTGGCCAACGAGCCTTTGA